>CAYONE010000015.1:0-56492 GCA_964405245.1 uncultured Paludibacter sp. | reverse complement strand
AATGCTGGATGTCAATCAAATATAGATATTTTTAAATTTTTGTCATGTACTTAGCAATAATACTTAATTCTAAAATTTGTGAATAGTATTTTGAAACTTTTACCACAACTTCTGGAATGGGTACTAATCGTTGGAAAAAAATATAAAATAGAAAGAATACCTATTCCCAATATTACAGAAGAAAATTTATTAAAATTCAATGTTTTATTAGATTTTATGGTTTTATTATACGACCCTAATACTACAAGTATATTGGAACATGCTTCAAACGAAATGATTAGTCAGCAATTTGAAGAGGTGTTGAATATGATGGTTTACGAGCTCTACTTTGATGAACACATGAAAGAAAAAGAAATTGATGTGTTGCAGTTTGTGGATTTTCCAGATATTTCTAGAATGCAAACCTTTGAAGAAAAGCGGGATGCCATACAAAAAATTTACTACCGGCTGAAAGAGAAGGATAACCCGATAAGGAATAGGATATTGGTTTCGGAAAGCCGCAGTTGGATCATAAAACGCATTAATCAAAGCACCCACTAAACCATGAGGTTGCACGAATTACATATCAATAACTTTAAGTTTTAACTATGATGGTAAAAATTTTGACGATATATTATTGACTATTTAGCCCACGCTTCGTAGTCAAGCACATTTGCAGGTCGCACCAGCCAACGCTAAGACCAAAACCTGCAAAAGAGCTTGCCTGCCCCAACGCACGACAGACAGAAACGATGCGCCCTCGCTGCCACGCAATTACATCAACTAACTTAAGTTTAGTAAAAACAGTACGTCATCTAATCAGGTAATATTTTAAACAAAAGATTTCCCGGAAGTTATTACACTCAACACTGCTATAGTTTTATCCGGTAACTCAGTTGAAGGGGAATATCGAGATAATTTGAAATTGTACTGTAATTGTTGTAAGCCGGGCAATCAGTAAACCTGAGTCCGGTTGAGAAAACAATGGCAGACTGATTTTTCAGTGTATAAGCTAAACCTGCTGTACTTGTGACTCCCCAAACATACAAAACCGACGGTTTAAACAATGCAATTCCCTGTTGCGTTGTGAATGTCGCCAGCCACGACCACTGTCCTGCAATTTCGTGCGAATACTGCAAACCCAGGTTTGAAACCACATTTGCACCCCAGGACATTAGTCCGGTTTCCGCGCCTGCTATCCATGATAAATGACTTTTGAGTGGCTGAATATACGTTATGGCAAAAGAATTATTTTTATGTCCGGTACGAAAATTTCCACCCTCCAGTATGGTATTGAAGTTTGTAACGGACAGTGAAATCTCCTGAGAATTTACTGTTGATGAAAAAGTTGTACTGAAAATCAGCAGAAATGCAAAAAAAGATTGTTTCATAATTTTGAAATAAAATGGCTGATAACTCCGGTTAATTGTAATTGTTGCGCTGAACGTGAAATAGTTGCAACAGAATCGTTTGCCTGTATTCCGTAATTTCCAAACTGAGCATGGTTGCCTCCCTTAATTTCGTAATAATGTGTTTTGCCCTGCAATGGTAAAAGCAGGTCGTTTTCCGAACTCATAACATAAGCAGCAGGTAAATCAGTTTTGTGAATTTCAATATCGGCAGTCGTGGAAAGTCCATCTTTCGAAGTATGAATACTCAGCACAGCGCCATTCCATTTGGACAAAACATTGGATGCCGGATAAGAAGCCACTAAAATAAGAGACTGAAAGGCATCGGGATGTTTGGCTATCAGTTCGGCTCCCATCGTTCCGCCCAGCGAGTGCCCCGCAACATGCCATTGCTTAACCTGAGGGTATAAATCCAAAATTTCAGCACCTTTCTGAATATCAAGTACAGCCAGATTTGCAGGCATTTTTACCGTTACAATCATTAATCCGGAAACGGAAGTTACTAATTTGTCCTGCCAGGGTAAATATGCGTGCGGATCGACTAATCCACCGGGATAAAATATGATGGCGGATGAAACAGCTCCCGAAGCAGGAGAAATACTGAAATAATCAGCTGTTTCTGAATATTCATTCTGAAGATTCTTATGAGTCAAGCTGTCTTCAGGCAATGATGAACAGGAAATCGTAAAGAAAAGGACACATAAATATGCTAAAATTCTTGTCATGATCCATCGGGGAATTTAAAGATTTAGAAGCGAACTGAAAATTCAATTATCAAATTTTAAGTATTTGTCGGAACTATATTGTAAAGTTGAACATCTTTTTAAAAATAACAACATTGTTTTTTTATTCACTCAAATTTAGCTACTCTTGCTGCCACGCGATTTTATAACATGTCTGGTATGGCAGGAATCGGAATCCCGCTCTGCCAGGCCACAAAAATAACAAACAGCCCGCGAAAAATTATATGTTCGCGGGCTGTTATTATTTATGGCTTTCTGAAAAAATAAAAGAAAGAAATAGGAACGCAGATTTCGCGGATTAGGCGGATTTAAACTGAAAATTTTTAACAGATTTAATACGGATTTTTCGATAAATCGAAAACGGATATTTACCACTGGTCTTTAAAATCTGCAGTTTTCGAAGAAAACATAATCAGTCCCGACATTTTCGGGACAAATCCGCAAATATTTGACAAATCTGCTGACATCCGCCTAATCCGCTAAATCTGCGTTCCTATTATATTATTTAAAATGAATGACTTATAATGATAATACTCAATTTTATTTTCACTAAACAATATTAATAGTGATTTAATTAACGACAATATCAGTCTGTTAATTATTTTTCAGCACAACCGATTTACGGATTATGAATGAAATCAGAATTCCGAAATCAGAATTCAGATTTCATAATTTTCTCTGTAACCAAATTGCCGTTAGAGTATTTAGTTCTTTTCAACACTACACCTCTGTAATTATCAAAGTTCAGTAATTTTTTACCTTCTATGGTATAATATTCTTCACTGATTTTTACTGCATTATAGTTTACATTCTCAACAGCGGTAATAAATTCTACAGCATTGGAAACAGCGCCCAAGCCTCCCATTTCGTTGGCGGCTCTGATGGTGTACACTGAAGTTCCACGTGAATAACCAATCGGAATTGGAATTTCGTAGCTGTTTGTGGTTACAAAAGCTTCGAACATATTATCCCTGAAAACTGCCCAGCAAAGCACATAGTTATTATCGTCCCAAACAATTCTGTTGCCCATCAAAGCTATATCCGGTGCAGCAGCCTGATCGGTGTAAAGTTTAGGTTGCCATGCATCGGTTCCGCCCAACACATTTTCGATGGTGTAATTGGCAGCTTCGGCAGGTGTAAGTACAGGATTAAGCACAACAGTTGTAGCATCTTTGGTGTAAGTTGTGCGGCGTCCGGTTAGGTCAATTGAAGCGCCGTTGGCAGTCATACTGTTATATTCTGCAAAAACAGCAGGAACCACATTCATAGGGTCGCCCCAACCGGCTGAAATTGGCAGTACTTTCATTGTAGTGTTCAGATAAACTGCTTTTGGTGCATTGCTCCAAGGACGACCAAGGCGATAACTGTTGTTGTTTGATGGGAAACCATCGATTGTACAGTTGTTAAAAACATATCCCCAGTTTGAACTTGTTGCAGGAGCAGTTATGCAATTTCCTGAGCGGTCTTCGAGATAAATCAGACATTCATTGAAGAAAATATCGCCTCCGCCACAGAAGAAATCAACGGTTCCGTGAATATCGCTATTTTCGAAATATGAACGTCCGCTGCCGCTATAATAGGTATCCTGATTACTTTGCAGTTTTACATTTTTGTAAATGTTTTTATTTCCCTGATCCCAAAGAGCGACTCCACGCCCTTTAAGCGTTCCGGTACGGAAGTCCATTTTATTACGTAAAATAATATCCTGCATGTAATTATTCGAACTACCGGAATTAAAATACACAGTAGCGGTGCTGTTTATTGATTCCTGAATAGATTGATTGTAAAGCATTACATTGCTGCTTTGTCCAATTAGTGAAAGATTTGGAACCGTTATGGTTGTCATTTGATTGGCATCGCCGGTGCTTGTTCCAATATTGTATTCGCCATCGGGGAAGAAAATATAAAAACGGTTTCCGCTTGATTGTACTGCTTTGGCTGCATCAATTGCTGCTTTGAAATCACCATCCCTGCCTACAACAAAATCGAACAGTTTTTTTGTAACAGTTGGTCGAGTTATGGTAGTAAAAGCGATGCTGATTGGAGTGGTCATTGTATTGCCCGACAAATCGGAAACTTTGCCTGATGCAAGTGTAAAGGTATAAGCAGTATTATAGTCAAGTCCGGTATAACTAAAAGTAATAGTTTTTCCGGAAACGACCGGCGTTAGTTCTTTCGAACCTAAAGTTGCTTTTGTACCTTCTACCACCTGCACTTTTTCATCGAAATTCAGCACAATTTTACCAGTGGTTGAAGCGCCGGCTCCATTATTTGCAGGAACAGATGAAATTAAAACCGGAGCTATTCCATCGTTGGGAACTTCTTTTTTGCCCAACACATAAATACCTGATATGGAAGTACCATCGTTATTTGATGTAGTACCTACTACAGCTGAATTATAATCCGGAATCCAGCGGATATAAACTTTTGAAGCGTGGTCGGACAAAGCAGGCAAGACAAAAGTGGCAGGATACCAAACTTTGGCGTTGGTCATTTCAATCTGACCAAGTGTTGTAAAGTCGGTGCCGTTGAGCGAGTATTCCACTTTTTGTACTGAATATGCGTTGTAATTAAACAACATTGACGATTTAACCGATAAATTGGTAAATTCAGTAGCGTTAACCATTATTTGATAATAATATTTATCTGCCAATGGTTTCCAGTTTACGGCAGCGGGAGCACCTTCGTAACCACCGGCAGCCACCTGCGATTTATCTAACCAACCCGAAGTTGTTCCATCGGCTAAACGGAGCACAAGCGTTGAAGCTTCATTTTCGGTATTTGAAGCAAAATCGGCTGCCCGA
Organism: uncultured Paludibacter sp.; assembly: GCA_964405245.1. GTDB lineage: Bacteria > Bacteroidota > Bacteroidia > Bacteroidales > Paludibacteraceae > Paludibacter. Next base: position 51,557 of record CAYONE010000015.1, on the reverse strand, counting down.
CCGCTTGCTCCACTCATGTAGAAATCCCAAGCAGCCAAATAATCAATAGCACTGTAAACGGCGGTAATGTTTTTGGTTTCCGTCATAGAAATTGTCCTAACTGCATTGGTTTCATTGTTTTCCCAGTTGGTAAATGTAAGAATATCGTTGTTTGCTGCTGTGAGTGTAACATTTGTACCATCTTCGTACATATTTTTTCCGGCTACCACAGTTGGTGCCGGCGACACAGATATCATATATGTTTTAGCTCCACCTTCGGCATTTAACTTTAATTCGTAAGTATTTATGGGAACAAAAACTGCTTTTAAAGTTGTATTTGCATTTAACTTGAATGTATAAACACTTTGTGATGAGACATTTGTGCCTTCGGCATTTTCCCAGTGCGAAAAGTTGAATCCGAAATTACGTTTGGCAGTAAGTGTAATGTCAGTTCCGGCATCGAAACTTGTACCCACGGGATTCGAAGTAATTGTTCCTGCTCCGGCCGGTACAACTTCAGTTGCAAGTGTGTAAGTGATAACGTTGGCAAGTTCACCGGTAATAGCTCCTGTAACTTTTATGTTTGCCAAACCCACTTGTTTTGTATTTCCTAAACTATAAATGTAAATCAGCAATTTTCCTTCGGTTTCGGTAGGGTTGATGGATATTCCTGATAAATCAATATCCACAGAAGTTGCTGCTCCTGAATTATCTCGGGCAGGTGTAATCCCGGTTTGAAGTACAGTTACAGTGCCATCGTGCGTTTTCCATTTTACATCAATTTTTCCACCATCGGTGCCATAACGCTGGCAATTGAACGAAACCCTTGTAGGTTTAAACATTAATCCGGTTTTTGGTCGAATTCCAAATGCTACCACATCGTCTTCGGTAGGATTATTGTTTTGAACTATCGGCTGAAAACGAGTGTAGTCGATGCTGTAAGTAGTTCGTTTGTCGAGCAGTTTCAGATTGGTGGCAACAGTAAAATAATCAGGATTAAAATATCCTTCCGTGCCGGCTGAGTAAGTTGCAACCTGATCAGCGGTTCCTGTTCCAAAAGGCCAGAAAACATCTGTTGTTGTGTTGACGGTTTGTGCTTTCAGGCTAAAAAGGCATGAAATCAAAGTTAAACTTAGTAGTGTAATGAATTTTTTCATGGAATATAATTTTTAGATTTTTTTATTCAGTTTCAAAATTAGATTATTTTAAATAAATATGATGAAAAAAAATGATTTTTTTTGTAGGTCGTTTTAGTTATTTGCAACACCTTAATCTGAATTATTTCCAAAGAATCATTTTTTCAATAAAGGTTGATTCATTTGTAATAATTTTAATCAAATAGACACCATTTGTTTCATCTGAAAAATTTAGTTCCATATTTTTATTAACAGGAGCCATATTTTTTTGGATAAGTTGCCCAGATGAGTTGTATATTTCCAGTTGCCTGATTTCTGATGAACTATTTATGTAAAATATGCCATCCGAAGGATTTGGAAAAACTCTGAAATTATTTTCCTTCTTATTTTCAAACCCACTTAAAGAATTCACTTTACATTTCATAGTCAATCCAGATAAACATAGATATTTCAGGGTTCCAGCGCCATTATACCATGGATAAAATCGCAGATAGAAACCTTCGTATTCATTGAATTGCACCATTGGTTTATATGATAAAGCAACCATTGTATTGCTTACATTTGAAGTTTTATCTTCAAGTGTAACAGGATTTGAGAAATCTGCATTTTTCGAGTATAAAACCTTGTATCGAAGTCCGCTTCCACCGGCAGCACCGACAAATAAACCTACTGAGTCCACAGTTACTTTAGTCCCTGTATTGGCTTTTATGACAAACTGCACAAAGCGTTCTGTATTAATATCGATATCTCCTGCAGGCCATGCATCAATAGCGTTATTGGCAGTAGCACTGATACTGTTTCGTTGTACATTAACTGCTGTAACACCTGCAGGCCATGTAGCTATACTTGCATAGTTTTTCACATACATTCCAGTCCAGTTTTCGTCAAGTGCCAAAACCGGACCTGTTATTACAGGTGTAGAATTTGAAATCAAAGGAAAAAAAACTGTTGCATCAATACCCCCACTCATGGCAAGTCCGGTTCCATTTATTCCAATTTTTTTTATTGAGTTTTGTCCGAAAGATACTGTAATGGAATCAGAATATACTTTTTCTTCCTTAGGTGAAAAACGAACAAAAACGTTGGTTGCCGTAAGATTTCCGCCGTAATAAGGGATATTTACCGATGATGAAAAATCTCCATCGGAAAGTAAACCAACTGAAAAGCCATCTGGAGCAATAACCGTTACATTTCCTGTAGATGGCGTCAAACTTAATCCTGATAAAGAAAACTTTGAACTGGAATAAGTGCCGATATAGCTTAAACCGAAATCCATCGAACCCGGAGTTATAATCAAGTTTGGGGAAGCATTCAGTTTGTCGGCAAGAATATTTTGTTTAATCATATCCTGAACTGCTAATTGCGCATAAAGCATTGCACCTGTAGGATTCAAATGCGTTTGATCGCTTGTTACGTAAATGGTGGAGTAAGCATTTATTGGTCCCATACTTTCAGCCAGATTACATGTAAGTGTTGTATGGTCAATTAGCGGAACCGACAATTCACGGGCAACTGCTTTCATAGCGCGAACATAATTCAATGTTGAATCATCAGTTCCCAAATTATGTTTTCCTTTTGCAGTAATGGTTGTTCCTGAAAAATAACTACGCACAATTGGCGTAACTAAAATTGGATTACCACCTTTCGAGCGGGTTTCAGTTACAAATTTCCGAAGATAATCCTGATAATCGCCCCATGGTGCCGTAGCTACTCCACCCATTGAAATCGTATCTGTAAGTCCGTTTCGTTTTTCGTCGTTATGTGCAAATTGGATAAAAACGTAATCCCCTGCTTTTAGTTTAGTGCGTACTCCGGCCCATAAACTGTCGTTTCCTGTATAAAAGCTCCGCGTGCTTCGTCCGTTTCTGGCTGCGTTTACAAAACTGATATCGCCAACAAGAAAATTGCGAAACATTTGACCCCAACCACGTTGATTAGGATATACAGAAGGGTCGTAATCAGCCATAGTTGAATCACCAATAAAATATACTGTTGGAGTTGAACTCGTGGTCACAAGACCTACCAGAATTAGTATAATGGTGTAAAAGTGCTTTTTCATGACGATAAGTTTAACGTTCAATAATAGATACTGTAAAATTAAATTTTTTAAACTAAATAATGGAGTAAAAAATGATTTTAAAAGTATCACAAATTGATTGATTCATTATTTTAAGACTTGAAAATCTTATTCAAAAAACTCAAAATATAGTTTGTTGATGGAGTAAACCATGGCTCAAACAACCAAAACGAATGAGGTGTATCAGTAATGGTATGTGATTCGGAATAAATTCCATTCTGATGAAGCATATCAATCATTTCATCTCGTCCGGCATGAAAACGCGGCACCGAACTGGCAATAAACAGACATGGTACTGATTCATTTCCTACCCAAAATAAGGGAGATGCATCTTTCCAAACATTGGGTTTTTCGGCAAAAATGCCACCCAACCAATAAGCGTCAGGCGAATCGGTCTTACGTTCAATGTTAAGTGAACCCGGCATTAAAAAACTTACAATTCCATCCACATCGATGGCTGCATAAACTTTAGATGTAGATTTACTGCCATTCTTATCTCCTTCGAACTTTTCAATACTATTTGTCATTGCTACCAGCATAGCTAATTGTCCACCTGCCGATTCTCCTTCGATAGCAATTTTTGAAGTGTCGATGTTATATTTATCTGCATTGTCCTTAATAAACCGTATAGCTGCTTTTATGTCGTGAATGGCAGCAGGATATTTTGCCTCTAAAGAAAGACGATATTCCACAGGAACTGTAACAAATCCTTCAAGTGCAATGCGTTGTGCCATGGGTTTTTCCATGCTTTTGTTGCCTGAACGCCATCCTCCACCGTGAATCATAACTAATGCCGGATATTTTCCGGGTTTTGCAGGTCTGAATATATCCAAGTGTAGTTGCCGGTCTGCCATGGTTTTGTAAACCACATTTTCATTCGTAATGATGGCAGTGTTTTTTATTGGTTCAACAATTTTAATATCAGGATATTTCTTATTCAGTTTAATATATGTTTGATAAACAGTATATGTTGTATCCTGATTTAAATTATTGGCAAGGGAATACGAAGTTCCGACAAAACCCAACACTATTAATATTAAAATTGATTTATACATTAATACTATAGTTTCGTTGTCACTTTTTGTACATGATAATTGTTATTCAAATCTTTTACTCTGACTAAGAATATTCCAGAAGGTAATGTGTTTTTCTCGATAACAAGTTTAGATTGAGTCGAATTTTCATTGTAAACTAATTGCCCGTATAAATTGAAAATTTCAACACAATCCATTTCAATTTCTTGTAAATCAATAGTGAATCCATTCGTTGATGGATTTGGATAACACATTAGTTTCGTATTATTTTCAGTAATTATGTTTATAGCATTCGGAGCTTTAACAGTAATATCGCAAGTGTCCGCCTCAATACGTCCATTTGCGTATTCCGATTTTACTATGAGTCTGTGTGCACCGGCAGATAGCCCTTTTAACGAAGCATTTATAGCAAAAGTAGTTACTATTTGAGGTGCTTGTTCATCAATAATTAAGTTGAATTTTGTGAGAGTGCTTCCTGTGTTTTTGTTGGCAAAAGCCATTACAGGAATTGAATCGGAGTTATTGAAAGTGGAGTTCGGAAGTGGACTTGCCAGAATGGTTGTACCGTACTTTGGAAGCCATGTATTGTAGGCAGTCATTACATTATTTCCCGAAGTATTGTACCAACTATAACCATTTCGGCGTTCGTAACCAATTTCAGCGAGCGAATATTTTACGATTCCATCTCTGTCGCAAAAGAAGGGTCGGTTGTCGGTAAGTGTATAGAAACGCGCCCACATATCGGTAGCGGTTGCATCTGAAACAACGCGTAAGTCACTAAGTCCATCTGTATTGGTGAAACTTTCGAGTCGCTGACCTTTTATGCGTGAACGATCGTACCAGGCCGTTACACTGTGTATGGCTCTTTTTATTTCTTTTGACGGATTGTCGAGTGATACCAACAATTTATGAATATTAGCCGCCTCGCCACCACTTAGCGAAGCCAGTTCATACGAACGAGCCATAACAGGAACTAACGTTTTATAATCATGTTGAGCACACCAACCTGTAAGCTGATTGTTTCGGATATACTGCGTTTTCAAAATACATGTAACACCTTTATCGAAAGCAGTTTTTGCCAAAGCAGCAATGCTGTCAGAAAGTGTAATGGAATAATAGGTATCTTTTTTGTAAATTCTGCGTAAAATTTCCATCACGTTTATCATCGCGTTATCGTTGTAAGTAATATGGTTGGAATATCCGCCTCTGTACGGGAAGTATTGTGGCCAACCGCCATTGGCATACTGTGCTTTTTGGAGATACAGAATTCCTTTTGTAAAAGCAGTTTTGATAACATTTTTCAACGAATCGTTGGTAATGGCTTTATGTACTTTCGATAAATACAACAGTTCATAAGTAACTGCTCCGTTGTCGATACAACAATCTGTGTTTTTGGGTTTATCCGCTTTTAGGGTAGCTTTTTGAACATCAGTAAGCACTAATTGCATATTAATGTTTTTAGTCCAGCCACCACAATCTTTCTGATACAACAATACATTGTTTGCAATTCGGATGGCTTCAGCCGAACTCCACCAAGCAGTTGTCTGATCGCTACATTTTCCGTTTACTACATTGCTCCAACTGTCAGTAAGTACGGTGCCGGCGTTTATAGTAAAATGAAATGTAAAACTTAAAGAAAGAATTAAAATATATCGAATTTTTTTCATCTTGATTTGAAAGTATTATTGAAGGTAAATGTAGTTATTTTTTTGTTATCAAATAAGTTTTGCCTGATTGAGTTTGAATGTCGTACTCAAAAATTTCCTGCATTTTAAAACCTTTTAATTCGGCTTTTTCCGAAATCACAGGTTTTGCGGTTGGCACACACTTAAATAATTTGTTTTTATTTTCTCCTTTTGCTGTTTTCAGATTTTTACCTGTCAGTGGTTCGTAACTTCTTAAACGTAAATTTCCTCCAAGTGTTGATTTTATAGTAGCTGAAACTAGTTTGCCATTTTCCCAGGTCATCTCCACCAACTCAAAACCACCCCTTAATCGTAAACCCTCAACTTTTCCATTTGCCCACACATCGGGCAATGCAGGTAGTAATGCTATTGTTCCATCATGACTTTGCACCAGCATTTCGGCTATACCGGCAGTACAACCAAAGTTTCCGTCGATTTGAAAAGGCGGATGTGCATCGAACATGTTAGCGTATGTTCCACCGTTTTCATCTTTAATGGTGGCGGTTGCAGGTTTCAGATTCAACTGGTTTTTTACTAACTGGTAGGCATGATTTCCATCTAAAAAACGTGCCCAAAGACATACTTTCCAGCCCATAGACCAGCCACGACTGGCGTCTCCACGACCGATAAGTGAATTTCGGGCTGCTTCGAATAATTCAGGAGTTGAATAGGGTGAAATTTCACGCCCAGGAAACATTCCCCACAGATGTGAAACGTGACGGTGTCCGGAAACTTTGCGATCCCAGTCTTCGATCCATTCCTGTAGTTGAGCATATTGACCAATATGCATTGGAGGTAGTTGAGCACGTATTTGAATCAGTTTAGCAATAAATTTTTTGTCAACTTTTAATGTATTTGCTGCTTCGATGGTATTGGAAAGCAAATCGAAAACCATCTGATTATCCATAGTAACCCCAGCAAAAAAACAGGCACGTTCTTTACTGATAGTTCCATCCGGTTTAGTTTCTTCGTAACTCCATAATCCCGGCGTGTTTTCGGGTGAGTTGGAAGGTGAAACAACCAAATAACCTGTTTTTTTATCGCGAATCAGAAAATCCTGATAAAATTCGGAAGCACCTTTCAGTATCGGATAAATTTCGGAAAGATATTTTTTATCTCCTGAGAAAAGGTATTTTTCCCATAAATGTAATGCAAACCACGCATTGCAGGTAGGCCAAACACCGGCAGTTTTATCAACAGCTCCAGTTGAACGCCACAAATCGGTATTGTGATGCAACGTCCAACCACGAGCTCCATACATTTCCGATGCCGATTGTTTGCCTGTTTCACTTACGTCTTTAATCAACTGAATAAATGGTTCGTGACATTCGCTGAGGTTAGTTACTTCAGCCGGCCAGTAATTCATTTCCACATTGATATTGGTGGTGTATTTACTGTCCCAGGCGGGATACATTCCGGCATCCGGATTCCAGATTCCCTGTAAGTTTGCTGGTTGAGTACCGGGTTGCGACGACGAAATCAACAGATACCGTCCAAACTGAAAATAGGTTGATGCTAAAGAAGGATCGTTGTTAGTGCCAAACTCTGCAATCCGTTGATCGGTTGGTTTTGCTAATTGCGTTTCATCAGTTTGTCCCAGATGTAACCGGACACGGTTGAATTGTTTTTGATAATATGCAACGTGATTGGCTTTTGCAGTTTCGTAATTTTTGGAGAATTTGTTCAAGTAATCTTTTGCACGTTGCTCCGCATTGCCCGAAATATCTTTATAATTTACAAAATTGGTTGCGACGGAGATGTAAAGTACAACTTCGTCGGCTTCAGTAACTGTGATTGAACTTCCATCGTTTGTTTGAGTTCCACCCTGAGGAATCACTTTTATCAGCGTATATGCGTTGAGCAAGTTAGGAATATTTTCTTCTTTTTCTTTTGTACATTTACTGATAATCGCCAAAGTATTTTTGCTGCCTACGGGAACAAAACTCGTAGCAGTCACTCTGTTTAGTTTTAAAGGACTTGCAAACGATGTTTTAAACGTGATTTTTCTTTTTTCGGAGGCAGAAAGGCGGATGATAATCAGTTGATCGGTAAAAGAAGTAAATGCTTCGCGCATAAATTCCACTCCATCAACTTTGTATTTTGTAGTCGATATGGCTGTATTTAAATCCAGTTCGCGGTAAATATCAGAATAATTTTCATGTCCCGGAAATGTAAGTACTAAATTGCCAACTGACTCGTATACCTGACCGTGTGAAGTAATGGTTCTGTCACCGATTATGTCTTTCAGTGCCATTTTTTGTGCATCCACATACTTTTCATCTTCTATCAACTGTTGAATAGTTTTCAACGATTTTTTTGCATTCGGATTGGTATTCTGATACGGACTTCCCGACCAAAATGTGTCTTCGTTTATCTGAATGGTATCTGACTGTGGAATGCCATAGACCATTGCGCCCAGTCGTCCGTTACCTAACGGAAGTGCATCAGTCCATGCTTCGGAAGTACGGTTGTACCAAAGTTTTAGATCAGATTGTGCTTGAATAATTCCAAATGCAAAAAGAGAGAGAAAAATAAATAGCAGTTTTTTCATTTTAAAATGAAGTTCCAAGAATTAAAACTTTTGACAGGATTGTTGATAATTATAAAAACCGTTTGAGAGCTTTCGTTTATCTGTTATTAACCAAAATCTTTTGATTATTGATAATATAAAAGCCATTTGGAAGCCCTTGGGTGGCAATGTTTCTGGTTACTTTTGATCGAATTAGTTGTCCGGTGATGGTGTAAACGTTTACAAAGGCCTGAGGGTCAAAAGGAAAAAGAATAGGATTACTTATTCCGGTATCTAAATTTCGGGTGGTTAATACCAAATATATAACGACCTGATTTCCACCAAAAGTAAATGTAAAGGAGCTTGTTGCGGGATTTTCAAGCCCAATTTTATGATTGCAAACCACATAAGCTCCGCTGGACGTTTTCTGAGTAAAAACATAGTCTGTAGCACCCAATGTGGTTCCATTTAACTCACTAAGATATGAATCGGTACCGGCATAATTATCGTATCCAACAAACTGCACGCTATCCACTATGATATTTGCCGGCAAATTCACTTTAAACTGAGTTCCGTTTGAAAACTTAATTCCTTTCTCACTTCCGGTGGCATATCCTTTTCCCGCAGTATTCGTTATTGAATAGGAGGATTGAAAAGTCCAGGGCGAAGATGCTCCTGATGCTCCACTATAAGTATCCTGAGAGAGAGTTACTTTATTGCGTGGTGCTGAAATAGTATATCCTGAAGCAACTCCACCGGCATTTTGATCGGTGGTAATTGTTGAAACAATACTATTCATATATACTTCGAGCATTGTATATCCTTCAGCGCTTAGTTTATTGCGGTCGGTTGCATTATTGGGACTCAGTCCGTTGGCGGTTTCCCAACTGTCGGGCATTCCATCTTTGTCGGTATCGACAGGAGCCGTAGTGCTTACAAGTACAGGCCATGGTTCCCAATCGGCAGGAGCATTGGCAGGTCTGTTATCTTCCTGACTATCAATAATCCCATATACATCACCACTTCCTGTTCCTGTGTGTGAAGCGATTCCGTTTTTTGTATCAAAAACCATCAATGTGTCCACCCAGTCACGCGATAAACTTGCTCCTGCATATTTTAATACTTTATCATAGGCAAGCTGAGGAGTATGTGTGGTTACATATACATAATCAATCGGAGCAGACAATTTTATACTGTCTTTTGTTGCATTGGTAAATGTGTTGTCAACAGTAGAATTGTTAATTTGCTCATAGATTCCTTTTGTCCAGTTGTCGGCAGTTACCGTTGAATTTCCGTAAATATAATTTCCATTTACAAAATAATCGCCCCATACATGCCACATGGGAGCAAAAGCAGGAAAAGTTGCGATGTAAGATGTGGTTCTGATGCCGATGGCAGCAATTCGATATTGTATTACACTCGATTTTTGTTTTGTTCCCGGTCCTGGTTTGTAATAATTATTTACAATATTCACATTCATTCCTTCACCACCATAACAACCATTGCCAGCCCAATTATAAATCACATTATTACGCATATCCATTCGTTCATTCTTTTGTGTACTTTCACGTGGACCAAGGCGTGGTGTGCGACTATCGTGATGGCACATCAAATTATGATGATAGCTTGCTCCTGATCCACCCCAGTTTCCACCATATCCATGTGCACCTTTGCTGTGACCGGAATTACGTAAACTCTGCGAAACAATACACCACTGTACAGTAAGATTTTTTGAACCATATATCGAAAGACATTCGTCGATACTCCAGCTAACTGAGCAATGATCTACCATAACGTTTTCTAAATCCATTCCACCTAATCCATCGCCTTCGTGATCAGCTACATTTAAATTTCCAAGTCGGAAACGAATGAAGCGAATAATCACATTATTGGCATTGATAGTAAACGGATAATCTGCCACACAAATACCATCTCCCGGTGCAGTCTGACCTGCAATTGTAATGTTTCCGCTACTGATGCGTAAAGCAGATGTTAAGTGAATAGTTCCGGAAACATCGAATACAATGGTTCTTTTATCCGTTTTATTCACAGCCCAGCGAAAAGTACCTGCTGAGTTATCATCGGCTAAAGATGTTACATGATATACAGCTCCACCACGTCCTCCGGTTGTATAGCGTCCAAAACCTTCGGCTCCCGGAAATGCTGGCGTGTCCTCCGAAAGAACTGACAAACAGTTGAAGGATAACAATAATAGAGTAAATAATAAATTGTAGCGTAATTTCATTTGAGATATTAAATTTATGATTTTTAAGATTAAATGTAAATACAATAAATGCAAAATATTTTTTGAATAAATGCAAAATATTTTTTGAAAGTATGAATGAACTTTCAAATCTGATATTGATAACAAAAATAGTATATTATTGACTTATCAAGGTGGAATATTTGGTTTTATAAGTAGGTTGAATGTCCAAAAAAAAAGAAAACTGAAAAGGTTGTAAATAGCCTCATTTTACAACCTTTTCAGTTTACCTAATCTATTAAATCAACCTTTTTTAAGCTATAAGCACTTTTGTTACAAAGCCATCTATTTTAACTAGTACAAATCCATGATACCGCAAATTGATATTCAGACCATTGCTTGTACTTTTGGTTTTATAGAGCACTTCGCCGGTAACTGTGTAAACCGTAATATTTCTGCCTGATTCGATATTCTGAATATTCAAAATCTGTTTGTTTACTGTTACAACTGGTTTCTTAGTTTGGCTAAGATCGTTTAATGAAGTCGTAATGGTAGCTTCTGCTTTATCACCCAAACTTCCATATTCATTTACCGACTGAACATAATAGGATGTATTTGTTTTAAGTTGAGCAAGTGTAAAATCTGTAGTTTTTGAGAACCCGATTACACTATCTTTTTCGTAAATAATATAGCTTATAGCGTAAGGTGCTGCTGTCCAGGAAATAGTATTTGTTCCACCGTTTAATACGTTAGTTGGTTCTGATACCGGTTCAAAAAAGGCACGCGGATTCCATCCATCGGCTCCCATAATCACATTTTCGTAAGTATATTGTGCAGCTTCCACATCGGTCAGTACGTTTTTCTCTACATTTCCGGTAACAACCTGACCAGTTGTAGAATTTGTATATGAATAACTTACTTTTCGACCCGACAAATCGAGCAGTTGTCCTTGTGCATTATAACTGTTGTATTCAGCAAAAATCTTTGGAATAGTTCCCATATTAATCCATGCTTCGGTGCTCATTGGTGTAAGAACTTTGGTGTTAATAAATACCGATCGGGGCGAGTTATGCCAGGGGCGACCAAAAGCATTACTGCCTTCCATTGCAGCTGCATTGCCATCTATCACGCAATCGCGGAATACATAACCCCAGGTTGTGGAGGTATTGTGCGAAGGCGCTACAATTACCGAACCTTTACGCAGATTGTAAATAGTTGTATTTTCAATCAGCACATTTCCATTGTTATAAATATAATCCACAGCGCCTTCAATACGACATTTGTAGGCATAATGACGGAAATTATCCTGATTGGTAGTTTGCCATGTATCCTGAAATGAACGCATATTACAATTGTAAAATGCAAATTTATCGTTATAGGTTTTAATGGCAAGTGCCTGAGGTCCGTTCATGGCTTCGATACCATATTTGTTTTCGAAAGTAATATTTTCGGCATAAAAATCGGACGACTCCATAACCATGCAAGAACAGTCTGACATTCCGAAATTTCCTTTTGTGTAAGCCCAGCCTGTATCTGAAGAACTACTGCTACAGTTTATAGCGAAGTTTATTTTTACTTTATCTTTATCCTGACCAATAAAATGGATAAATGGTTTGTTATTAGGAATACGAACCAACTCGGTATAAATACCGTTTTTGATAAAAATCAACCAAGGATTAGCTCTACCTGTTGGCATTGCATCAATAGCAGCCTGAATAGTGGTATAATTTCCCGAACCATCTTTAGCAACTACGGCATCGTATAAACGGGCAGTTGGTTGCGGACGATTCATGGTTTTGAAATTCAATACCAATCCGGCGTACGAATTTCCTGACATATCGGTGAATGCTCCGGCGGGAACAGTAAACGTAAAGTCGGTATTGTAAGTCAGTTTTGAATAAGCAAATGTGACTGTACGTGACCCAAAAACAGGTGTTAGCGCTGTAGAGCCAAGTATGCAACTGCCAGTTCCTGCTTTAACGCGTTCGTTAAAAGTAAGAATAATGGCTCCATTAGCCGATGCGTTAGCATAGTTTTCAGTCGGAATAGAAGAAATCAGCACCGGAGGATTCGGATCTACAACTTCCTCCTGATCGGCATAAACAAATACATTAGTAATTCCGGTTCCATCCACATCGGTTGCATTTCCCAATATTGGCGTGCTATTAATATCAGCAATCCAACGAATATATACTTTTGATTTTCCATTTAACGAATCGGGCAAAACACCGTTTAAATCGGCCCAACCTGAGTTGTAAACCGAAGTAATATCGACCCGATTTAACTCAGTAAAATTTGTTCCGTTGGTTGAATACTGTACGGTAATTACAGGATAAGCATGATAAGAAGCGCCAATCATCGATTGTACACGAATATTCTTATATCCAACGGTAGAGAAAGTTGCCTGATAATAACGCGGTGTAGCAAAGTTTGCAACCGGAGTCCACATACGAATACCCGGTAATGCCGGACTGTAAAGTGCAGTGCTTGCTAACCAGCCGGCCGAAGTGCCATCGGCATTATACATGGAGAATGATCCTGAATTTGAGAATTCGGCATAATAATCGCCTGTGCGCCCCGAACTTGGCGTTTGAGCTTTAAAATCCCATCCAACAATAAAAGGAATTTGATCGAAAGTAGCCGTAAGCGAAATATCTTTGTCGACAGTTAATGTTCTGCTTAAAACCGTAGAATTATCCTCCCAAAACAAGAAATTACTTACTTTATTCGAAGCAACCGTTACAGTAACCGAAGTACCGGCTTCGAATTTCCCATTTACCGGAGCTGGAGAAATAACAAGTATTCCCCAATCGGCTCCCGTACCTGCTTTGTTTACGGTAAAATTATAAGTAGTTAGCACATCGTAGACTGCCACCAGCGAAGTGTTGGCAGTAATGCTGAATGCGTATGGATTTGCAGTGGATACAACTGCATTCGTATTGGCATTACGCCATTCTTTAAACTGATAACCAAATACCTTGGCAGCAGTTATTGTTACATTGTCGCCTGAGTTGTAAGTGCCTGACGATGGAAAAACAGTTCCGGATCCTTCGGGAAATACCGAAGTAGTTAGAGTGACAGCCGAAGTAATTACTTTTAGCCAACGGGGAGCTCCAATTATTCCTCCTGTGGTGCTTGCAGCAGCAATAGGAGAAGATGAAAGAATAGAGAAATTGCCGTTAGCTGCATCGGCAAAACCAATGGAGCTTAATCCCAAATCAGTCAGCGTAAGATCAGTTATGCTTGACGATGTAAGATTCGTTTCGTTGTACGTGCCATAATTTACGATAAGATTTTTCTGGGCAGTTAACGTACCGCCGGTTGCATTTAGCATATTTGGCAGGGTAGTAACTCCAGGTTCTGCTATAATGTTGTTTTTGAACACATAAGTCGAAGTTGTACTATACGAGTTACGGGTGTTACATAACGCCCGCGAGTTATCTTTGCCCCATTTGTAAACGGTATTGTTTTCGAACGTAAATGCGAAAACATTATTCGCATCGGTTTGATTTGGATAAAAAAAGCTTTCGCCATTGGTATAATTGTATAAAGTGCTGTTTTTTACCGAAACGCTTTTTACAATGTGTTTTGGATAAATAAAGTTCCAACCATTGCTTCCACAGTTTTTAATAATACAATTATCAAAACTAATTTCATCGATGGAATATCCGGCATTGGCTGTGCGTATTAAGCTACGATTAACATTTTGTATTGTGTCATTTTTAAAACCGATTTTTTTTACATTGGCTACATCACCGTAAATAAAGTAATCGGTACCACGATTAATCGTTAATCCTTCGAAAATCAAACCACAATTAGTAGATGTAAAACCAGTCGGGCTAATCTGCAAAGTAAGTACCACGCTACCGTTTCCGGCCGACTTTAAAGTTATTACTTTTCCGTCCTGAAAATTGATACCTGCTGCGTAAATTCCGGCATCAAGTAAAAGTGTGTCACCATTGGTAGCAGCCATCATGGCATCTGCTATAGTTGCATTTGTAACCGGTGTTTTTGTTGCATATAGCAGTGTTGTAAGCACCAAACAAAGCAGTAAAATTATATTCTTCATTTTTAAAATATTTTATATAAGTGAAATAAATCATTTCTAAAGTTGCCTTGTAAACACGGACAACTTTAGAAATAATCACAAATTAGAGCGTTTAAAAACAATTATTTTACAATCACTTTTTGAGTCGACACTCTTCCGGCCTCTTCAAATTTTACTAAGTAAATTCCTGAATTGTATTTTTTACTCATAGTAGTTGAAGTAGCAAGACTCAATTCTTCCAGTTTCTGACCTACCAAAGTGTAAATGGTCGCTTTTCCGTTTTTCAATGATGAATTAATCATTATTTGACCATTGGCATTTGCTGCTGCAAAAGCGTTTAGTACTTCATTGTTATTAAGTTGAGTTCCGATAGGATTAGCGTACACAAAGATATTAGTAATGGCAGTTCCATCATTATCCGAAGAATTACCTACTAATGTACTTGCTGTGTTAGCAACCCAACGAATATACACAGTAGCCTGATTGTCGTAAGTGGCTGGCAATGTTCCGTTCAAATTTGCCCAATTAGAGGTTGAAATATCCAACGAATTGACATCTGTAAAATCAGTTCCATTCAACGAAACTTGCATTTTTTGGGTCAAATAGTGTTGGTATGAACCTGCCATTTGCGAATTTACCTGAATACCAGTATAACCTAAGGTTGAAAAAGTAGCTTGCCAATAACGACGGTTGGTTGCAAAAGTAGCTCCCGAAGTCCACAAATAAGCACATGGAGTTGACGGACTAAATGAACCTGCATTTGCCAACCAAGAGGTTACCGAACCACTTTGATCATAAATATTCAAAGTGCCTTTGTTTGCAGCATCCGAATAATAATCTCCTACACGAGCTGTAGTGGGCGAACCCGTTTTAAAGTCCCAACCTGTGATAAACGGAGTAGCCGTAAAATTAGCTGTTACAGATTTATTGCCATCCATAGTTATTGTACGTGGAGAGTCTGTGGAATTATCTTCCCAATTTACAAAAGTTGATACCGCATTTGGCACCACAGTCATTGTTACAACAGTACCTGCTTCGTATTTACCATTTGTAGCAGCCGGCGAAACTGTAACATTTCCCCATGTGCTTCCAACTTTTGTAAGTGTAAAATCATAAGTAGTTACCGGATCAAAAACTGCAACTAACGATGTGTTGGCAGAAATAGTGAAAGTATATGGATTGGCGGTAGAAACAAGGGCATTACTATTGTTTGCATCCTGCCATTCTTTAAACACATAACCGAATCCTTTTGTAGCTGTAACAGTTACCTCATCGCCGGCATTATATACTCCTGAAGCAGGTACAATTGTTCCTGAACCAACAGGAGTTACAGAAGTACTTAAATTTACGGCATTTGTAACGGTTTTCAACCATTGTGGGTCTCCAACAATTCCTCCGGTTGAACTTGCAGTTGCTAAAGGCGAAGTCGATAATATTTCGAAATTATAATTGGCGGCATCGGCAAATGGAATGGCAGTAACACCTGATAGAATACCTGTATTGAGTGTCAAATCAGTGTTATTGATAACTGCACCAGTACCTGTTAAGTTATATGCATAAAAATCAACAGAAAGGTTATTTGCAGCATTCAATGTACCACCATTTGTACAGTTTAGGATGTAGTTCGTGCCTTTTGTTCCTGAATAAATTAAATTAAAAATATTGTCTTTAATATTAAAAACTGAAGCATTGGTGAATTTATTAGACACATCAATAAAATTATAACCACCTTTACTCCATTTATAAAAAGTATTATTGATCATATTTATTGTAATGGCTGCTTGGGTTGAATTACCTGGCGCAAAGAATTTCTCACCACCATAATTGTAAAATGTAGAGTTGGTTACAGTTAATGAGCCAACAATATGATTTGTTACAATAAAGTTATAAGACCCACTCATATCATGCATAAAACAATTATCAATAACTATACTGCCAATGGTGGCTGTGGCTAAAGCAGCGCCTTGTGTTCTGATAAAGCTACGACCAAAACCTGTCATTTCACAATTTTTAAATTGTAAAGTACTTATCGGGCGTTGCATGGCTGTTCCGTAGTTAATTATATAATCGCTACCGGTCATTACACCTCCACGAATAAATTTTACACCATCAAATATAAGTCCGCCATTATCCCCAGTTGGATCTACAAGTTGTGCTGTAATAATTGGTGTTGTAGCTGCAGCCGGATTTTTTTTGATAGTAATTGTTTTAGATGCTTGAATGGGGAATCCATAGTTATAACTTCCTGCATCAAGTAGAATCACATCGCCATCACCGGCACCTGTATAAACAGAAGTAATTGTAGAGCTTGTTGCCGTTAATTCCGCTGCTTGGACATTAAAAAGAAACACGTAGCAAAATAATGCCAGTAAAAAAGTAATTTTTGTCTTCATAATAATTAAATTTAAAATTGTTAGAAATTGAGAAGTGTTTAAAATTTTTTCGTGATTTTTATTTTTAAGAAATACTTGTTTGTTATATTTACTCGGATTTGTTAAATGCTTATTATTTACAACTTATATTATACATTCATTGATGAAATATTCTTGTTTCTTATTATATTGCAATATTACATCATTAAAATTTTAAGTAAGTATGACTAATTGATTTAAAATGTAGAATAAATGGTTTATATACTATGAGAGTGGTTTTTCCACATTTATGTGTGATTATCTATAATTATGTATTAAAGTGTTAGCGCAATTTTAATCGAACTCTGTTTAATTTTGTATTACAAGAAGTTCCTCCCACGGATAATTCATAATCTCCATAAACAAAACCCAGACTATTTGTTGCAGTATTCCACCATTCCAATTGTTTTTTCGATAACTGGAATTGAACTTTCTCTGTTTTTCCTGCATCAATATGTACTCTGCGAAATGCTCTGAGTGTTTTTGTAGGTCCATTGTTGTCGTTAATGTTTTTCAAATAGACCTGAACCACTTCATCACCATCCATCTTACCAGAGTTTTTAATTTTTACCGAAACTGTTACCGAATCGGTTTCTGTCATGCTTTTCCTGTTCAGTTTGATTTTGCTATATTTAAAAGTACTGTAACTCAATCCGTGACCAAAAGGAAATAACGGAATGCTATCCATAAACCGGTACGTGCGACCTGTCATATTGTAATTTTCGAAATCGGGCAATTGGCTGATGTTTTTGTAGAAAGTTACTGGAAGGCGACCTGCAGGATTGTATTTTCCGAACAGCATTTCGGCAACGGCTTTCCCACCATTCTGACCCGGATACCATGCCTGAACAATGGCATTGCAATGCTTTGTTTCCGGTTCAAGTCCAATAGGTGAACCGGAGAAATTCACGAAAACCACTTTTTTACCTGTTTCGTAAAGCTTTTGAATCAAATTTCGCTGTACTTCGGGGAGTTCAATACTGGTCCGGTCGCCACCTTTAAATCCGGGTAGATTAACGCCCATCTCCTCACCTTCGAGCGACGGTGAAATTCCGCCGGCAAAGATTACAATATCTGCATTTTTTACATTTTGAATTGTTTTATCAACGTCAATTTCCTGTTTAAATCCAATGTCGAAATTCAACTGAGCATCGCCCATATTATAAGCAAATTCGAGCTGAATATCGTACGGTTTGTCTTTCTCCACTTTCATTTTTACAGTATTCCTACGTGCGCCATGATTACTGCGGAAGTTTTTAAGTTCATTTCCGTCCACAAGTAAACGCACACTGCCGCAGTAATAAAAATCGAAAATAACTTCGCCCGATTGCTGAGGAACGAACATAGAAGTGAATTTAGCCGAGAAATTGGTAAGTTGAACGCCGGGAGCAAAAACGGTAGCTCCGGAAGTACAAAACCGGAAAGGTTGACTCACCAGCTCTGTGGCTGCCGGTTCGCCACTGAATTCAGGATTATTCCAGAATTTAGCACTGAAGCCATTGCCCGAGTTCGATGTGCAATTGTTGAAAGCACTGCTGAATAGTGTTTTTTCCACTAAGTCACAGCCTTTTTCGTATGTCAGTTCATCTCCGGGACGTAATTGCGATTTTATACCTTCGAGCAATGTGATGGTTTTTGAAGGTGTACCGTTGTAATTTCCCCATTGCATAATGGAATCGTTGGCATTCGGTCCCATCACCGCAATTTTCAGATTTTTACCTTTCAGTGGCAAAATATTGTCGTTATTTGTCAGCAAAACTATGGATTCGCGGGCAACATTCAGGGCTATAGAATCATGCTTGGATGAAGCAACTACCGAATAAGGAATTTTTGTCCACGAAACAAGTGATGCATCGTCCATTTCACCCAATTCGAAACGTGCTTTAAGCAAGCGAATAACAGAAATGTCAATGTCTTTTTCGGCGATAATTCCTTTTTCTACAGCTTCAATAAGCGATTTGTAACTCGATCCACAATCCAGATCAGTTCCGCTGTAAACAGCATCGGCCGATGCTGTGGCTGCATTTTCGTGCGTGGCGTGCGCATTGGGTTTGTAAAAGTCGGCTATTGCGCCACAGTCGGCTACCACAATGCCATCGAATCCCCATTCATTGCGCAGTATATTGTTCAACAGTTGTTTGCTACCACAACATGGTTCATCTTCGAACCGGTTGTAAGCGCACATCACTTCTTTCACGTCGGCTTCCTGTACCAATGCTTTAAATGCAGGCAAATAAGTTTCGTGCAAATCGCGCAGATTAATATTTTTTGCGTTAAAAGAGTGCCTGTTCCATTCCGGACCGGAGTGCACAGCAAAATGTTTGGCGCAAGCATGTGTTTTATCATATTTTGAGTTTTGATTTCCTTGTAACCCTTTTACCACCGCAACTCCCATTACACTTGTTAGATAAGGATCTTCGCCGTATGTTTCAATACCTCGCCCCCAACGTGGGTCGCGAAATATATTAATCGTTGGAGTCCACATTGTAAGCCCCTGATAACGTTTGATATCGCCACTTTTTGCAAACAGCGTGTTTTTTGCACGAGCTTCGTCAGATACTGCATCAAATGTTTTTTCTATAAGTTCAGGATTGAAAGTTGCAGCCATGCCTATTGGTTGCGGAAAAACTGTAGCCATACCCGCGCGGGCAACACCATGTAACGCTTCATTCCACCAGTTGTAACCTTTTATGCCAAGTCGTTCCACAGGTTTAGAGGCATCCATCATCAGTCCAACTTTTTCCGATAATGTAAGTTTTGATGTCAGATCAACAGCTCTTTCAAGTGGAGAAAGTGATGTATTACGAAATTTTTCCTGTGCTACAACTGTTAAAGAAAAACAAGTTATAACTATGAAAAGTGATTTTCTAAACATAAAAGTGTTTGTATTTTAATTTTCCGATATTTTATTAGAATTAATTACCCGATGCAACTTCTTTAATATCTATATTTTTATTGTTTCTGCCTTTTACTTCAACAGATTTTGATGACTGAACATTATATGTTATGTTTTCAGCCTTTAGATTTTTTACGTTATTCAGGATAAGAGCCGGACCCTGAACCGGTTCAATGTGAATGTTCTTAAGATCTATTCCGTCCGATTCAGATAATTCAGCACCAATTTGTGATGATAAGTACGCATTTTCTACATGAATATTCGTGATATTCATTTCGGGCAAACCATTGAAAAACATAGCCCTGCGAGCATTACGCGAAACGATGTTTTTTACAAATATATTTCGGAAGATGGGAGTTGTTTCATCCACAGGTTTTAAGTCGGCTACCTGATTTACTTCATCATTGTCCTCAAGGCTTTCACTGGCTGATTTTCCGCCGTAATACAAATCGAAAAGGAAGGAATCGGTTACTATATCGAACATACTTATATTGTTTATGTAGATGTTTTCGACAATACCGCCTCGTCCACGATTGCTTTTAAAGCGCAAGCCTACATCGGTACCTATAAATTTACAATTTGAAACTGATATGTTCCGAACGCCGCCTGACATTTCACTTCCTACCACAAATCCTCCATGACCTTTAAAAACCAAACAATTATCTACAATTACATTCTCGGTAGGACGACCTCGTTTGCGTCCTTCAGCGTCCTTGCCCGATTTCAAACAAATGGCATCGTCGCCTACATCGAGCGTGGAATTTACAACTATTGCATTTTTGCAGGATTCCAGATCAAGTCCATCGCCATTTTGGGCATAAGCCGGATTGCGAATGAAAACTCCATCAATAATCACATTTTCGCACATCAACGGATGTATGTTCCAGCTTGGTGAATTTTCGAACAATACACCTTCGAGCAGAACATTTTTACATTCGATAAAGCTAACCATAACCGGACGTAAAAAATCACGTATCGATTCCCACTCGGCATTGGTTATTTCATTGCGAGGCAAGTTCTGGTTTTGTTCACTTAGTTTTTGTCCCTTTAATGCGCTTTCTGAAGGAAACCAAAAATCGGGATTTGCCAAAGCTCCACCTGATTTTAATACGGCTTTCCAATGACTTTCAGTAACTTTTCCTTTTTTCAGTGGACGCCATGCTTCGCCCGAACCGTTGATAGCTCCTTTGCCCGTAATAGCAATGTTTGTAAGATTTTTTCCTGAAATAGGCGACTGGCAACGGCGTGTTTCCAAACCTTCGAATGATGTTTTAACAAGCGGATATTGGGTTTTATCAGGTGTAAACAGGATGAGCGCACCTTTTTCCAGATGAAGATTGATGTTTGATTGAAACACAATTGGACCTGTAAACCAAACTCCAAAAGGAACAACAAGAGTTCCCCCGCCTTTTTCTGCAAGTTTATTCATGGCTGTTTCAAAAGCCGAAGTATTCAATGTTATTCCATCGCCTTTCCCTCCACAATCTTCAATTGAAATGCTGTGTTTTGGAAATTTTGGTTTCTCTACACGAACCATGTTAAAAGGTAGTTTCCTGTAAAGGTAGGCGTACTCGTATTTTTTTGCCATTGCATTAAAAGATAGGGCGAAAAATACTGATAATGTGAATGTTAGTTTAAAATAATGTTTCATTTTTTGAGTGTTAAAATCAATATCACCAAGAATACTGTGGTAAAATGGATCAATTATCAAAATGTGGAAAAGATAAGCAAAGCAACCGTTGTATATCAGTTGCTTTGCCCATAAAAGTGGAGTTTATTTTATAAGAACTTTCTGAACTTCAGATCCTATCCGAACAATATAAATACCCGAACTGAAGTTGCTGAATTCATTGTAACCGGTATTTATTTGCAAGTTGCTTACTTTTTGTCCCATAAGCGAATATACTTGTGCAGTTGCAGTGTTTTCCGAACGAATAACAAGTTTGTCGTTGTAAGAGTAAATTCTGAAACTGTCTTTAAAATTCAATGGATTAATTGCAGAGAAATTGGCATCCATTACTATTATCTTCGAAATGTAAGCATAATCATATTCCGAATCAGTAACTCCTGTTACAAAAAGCCTGTCAGATGTAGGATCAGCGATGAAACGTACCCAAACTGAATCTTGATTTTCAGCTGCAACCGGAAGAATTCCCTGTAATTTCAACCAAACCATATCGATGTTACCGGAAATAGTATCTGATTTGAAATCAGTGTAATCCTTACCGTTAAGTGAATATTGCATTTTTTGTACTTTCATCATAGAGTTATCAGTTCCATAATCGCATTGTACGCGCATGTTTATCAAACCTTTAGTAGAGAACTTGAAGAAAAGATAATCTGGATTAGCAAAATTTGCACGAATTGTACGACGGGCAACACAATTGATTTGCTCCTGACCAACACCTGTAAATTTATTGTTACGGGTTGAAATTGTGCGAATTGTATCGAGCGTTACATAATTCATTATGCCAGGATTTGCTTCATCTTTAGCATGATTAGCCGCCAGATTTGTAAAAGATTGATTGTTTGCTGTGAGTTGATGGAAATCCCATGCTAAAATGTATGGATGCTCTGTGAAGTTTGCTGTAAGATTAACATCGCTCGAAATTGTCAAACTACGACTCATTTCTGTACTTCCATCGCTCCATCCATTGAAATCGTTAACATAATGTTTATTGAGCGCAATAGTTATGGCATCGCCTTCAAAATAAGTTGTTTTTGTAGGAGTAATGGTATATGATGCTGATTTTGAGCCATTAATGGTTATTGCAACATTTCTTTGTTGTAAAATAGCGTATTCTGCCACAAGATTTATATCTGCCCCGATATTAAATGTATAAGGATTTTCTGTCGAAACTGTTGAATTATCTGCTGCGTTTTTCCAGCCTTTAAAAATGTAACCATCAACTGCCGAAGCTTTTACAGTAACAGATGAACCGTTTTCATAAAATGCTCTGCGTGGTAAAATTGTTGGTTTGATAGTTTCAGGAGTGAAGGATACACTTAAAGTTTTCGGATTTGTATAATTTCGTACCCAGCGAGGGTCACCAATAGGAGTGCCACCAACACCGGAAAAAGCTAATTTTTTTGAAGAAAGATTTGAATAATCTGCATTTTCAGGATCAGCAAAATCTGACCATCCGAAATCCAAATCAGCCATTTTATAGGTATTTGTTGTGTCAATCACAACAAAACCACCTTGTCCTTCCAAATCAACTGTTTGTCCTTTAATCCATGGTTTTGGACCTTCTACTACATTGTTTTTTGTAGTTATAATTCCGCCGCGACAACTGATTATTGCAGGAATAGGACTATTTTCTACATTCAAAGCGTTCACCCAATTTGGCATTAAGAAAACATTATTTTCAATGTTGAATTCGGTTTCTTCACCCAGAAAATTTCCTGTGGCTATATAGTTGTTAGTAACAGTAGTACAAACAGTATTGTTTTTAAAATCGAATTTAACATTTCTTCCCGAGTTTGGATCGGCATAGTTCATGGTGAAAATATGCTTCATATAGGGCATGTTGTAAAATGTATTGTTTTCAATTTTAACCTCGAGTGGTAAGTGTCCGAGATATAGCAAAGGCCATGCATTGCCCGATGTAACAAAAGTGCTGTGAACCAGGCAATTTGTCATTTCGAGATAATCTAAATCACCACAACTTGTGTAAGTAACATCCGCAGTATTGTCGGGTTTTACGCTACGGAATAAGCCGCGTACACCATTCGAAATTTCGCAATGACGGAATACGAGTTTGGCTATATTCCCGAAAAATTTATTTATGTAAATAATATGTCCAGATGTTGCCGTAGGATTGTTATGTTGAATTTTCAAATACTCAAAAATTAAACCTGCCTTAACACCAACAGGAATAACTTGTCCCACCATATTCATAGCAAGAGTTGGTATGCTATCTTTAATTTGTGGATAGAGTGAAGTAAGTGTAATAATTCCGGTTTTCGGGAAAACCAGTTTGTTACTAACATTGTAAAAACCAGGAGCCATTTTGATAGTGTCGGCATCCTGCGCGGCTGCAAAAACTGCGATTAATTCAGTGGCATTTTTTACTGTAGTTTGTTTGGCTTGCAAACTTAAAGTTAACATCAATGCCAAAAGTGTCAAAAAGTAACTGTTTCTTTTCATGATGATTGTTTTATTTAAAGTGATTTAATTATATTTCCATTTTTTGTATCAGTTCTAAAAATTTATTCATTATCTCCTTTCAAATCCCAATTTACCCAATATCCACCAGCTTCAATATTGGCTCTTATTGCTGCTTGTTTGGCAATTGGGTATTTAGGACAGACCCTGTCGGCTACAATTTTTGCTTCACCATATCTTTGTGCCATTTTTGCTAAATAGCTGTACGATTTACCTTCGCCTGTAAACTCAAGCAAGTACTCATCGGCCAATGCCAAATCATAAAGTTTTTTGCGTTCAGTTTCAGTGATATTGTAGCCTGTATCCGTGGGTTTTGGCAATTGATGATTTTTTCCGCGTACGCACCCTACTATACCAATATCGCCATATCCGCCATTTGGGGCAAACCAAGATGCATAATACGGACTCCAGCTCGCAGGTAGAGATGTTGCATAAGGAAAACGGTTTGTCAAGCCCTGATTGAGAATGCATTCTGCCTGTTCCCAATTTCCAAGGTTATTTTCGGCTTCGGCTAAGAGAAAGTGAAAATCGTGCCCACGTTGCAGAATAATGGAAGGCATTATTTCGAAAATTTTGGTACGCAAATATGTTCCGCGATGATAAAAGTATTTTGAAAAACTTAGCTGACCATTTATGGTGTTCATAACCAATCGTTGGGTAATTCCTCTAATGTCTTCCTCGCTAAATTTACTAATAGCATGTGCCGAAGGTCTTAAATAATAACCTCCTCCCGGATAGTCCGGACAGAAGTATTGCACTAACCTGTTTTTCTGATCATTGGCATAGTCATACATAACTGAAGATACTAATTGCAAGTTATTGCCAATTCTTTCAGTATAAAACATAGTGTGATATCTTCCGGTAAGAGGAATGCCACATGTAAACATGTGATCGGAAATAGTTGTGTGTTGTTCATTTATATATTGCAATATATTATCGCGAATCCAAAGCCAATCTGCTTGTGTACCGCGCCACGAGAGCAATTCGCTTTTTAGTAAAAGATAATTTGGAGTAAGATATTTCCAATAACCATATTCGGCTTCATTTTGCGTTTCTTCATCCAGGTATGACACCCAATCCATTTCGAGGTTTGCAGGTATCATCACACCATTTTGTTCGATTCCAGTATCGAGTAAGTTAATACATGCAGAAACCAGAGCCGGCATATTATTAAGGTGTGTAAAAATTTGCGAATTATTTAAATTTGCAAGTTCTTCGAGCGGACTGTCGAACCAAACAGCTTTGCCATAAATGCGACCAAGGGTATAATAAGCCCAAACTTTGATTCTTAGAGCTGAACTCACCAATGCGTTGTAATTGTTAAGTGTCTTTTCATCGAGGCTTGAACCTTTTTTTGTTTTATAATCACCAACTTTCTGAATAAAATCGTTACAGGCAATAATTACCGAATAATAACATGTCGGGTTTGCATATTCGTTGCCATCAGTTTCCTCGTAATTGTAAATATTCTGTAATGTTACAGGAGCATTAGGTGTAATTTCAATGTAATCGCCACGTGTATCGGTCAGAAAAATGGCATGGTCGGCAGCAGCCTGCATACGTGTTAAGATTCCCATAAATCCTTTGTAAGCCTCATCGTTTGTAGCAATATAGTCTTTTGCGTTGATAATATTGTCGGGGTCGGTGTTGAAAAAATCATCACACGAAGCAAGTGTAAATACACTTAGTAGGCAAATTAATTGAATTATATTTTTCATTTTCATATCAGAAGAATAGTTGGAAACCAATTTGAACTGTTTTTGGACTTGCAGCTTTTGCATAATCAAAACCTTGCATTGCCGATGTGTAATTATATGAAAACTCAGGATCGTTGCCCAAGTATTTTGTCATGGTAAGTAAATTATCAGCATTAACATAAACAACCCCACTTTGGCATAAATTTAAAACTTTTCCGAATTGATACTGAAGCGTTATATTTCGAAGTTTCAGGTACGAAGCATCCTCAATCCAACGATCTGAAAATACATTGTTGCCCGCTACATCATTGTACAGTGCGCGTGGCAATGTGGCTGATTGACCTTCGATTTGCCAACGATTTAACACTGAAACAGATTGATTGTGGAATGTTGACATTGACTCCAACTCTCTTCTCAGGGCATTGTAAGCCATGTTGCCAACAGAATATCCAAAATTGGCATGCAAAGTGAAATTGCCATATCGTAAAGATGTATTCATTGCACCAAAAAAATCGGGAGTGGCTGAACCGAGTAGCACTTTATCTTTCGCGTTTATTGTATTATCGCTTTTGTTTTCGTTTACAAAAATCACATCGCCGGCTTGGTAAGAATTGCCGTAAATATTTTTTAAACCCGATGACGCAGCTTCTGCGCTTGTGGAATAGATGCCATTGGTGTGATAACCGTAAAATGAGTAAGGCGATTCGCCAACACGCATCAGAATTAATGCATCGTCGTTGTTAAAACTTTTAAAATTTATGCTTAGCTCATTACTGTTACCAAGCGAAATTATTTTGCTTTTTGCCGAAGCAATGGAAGCGCCAATTGACCAACCGAAGTTTTTGGTTTTTATTGGATGAAGTTGTACCGAAAGCTCCATACCGCGTGTAGCTATTTCACCTGTATTATCGTAATATTCGCTTGAACCGTAAACACTCGATATGTTACGTGCAACTAACAAATCGTGTGCTTTTGCAGTAAATGCATTTGCTTTCAGTTCAATCAGATTATTGAATGCCGATAATTCCATTCCTAAATCGAGTTCATCGTTTTTCTCCCATTGAAGTTTGGTGTTTGGTACATTTGAACGTACGATTGTTCCCAAATTAAATAAATTGTAATTTTGATAATAATTTTTCGCGTAATTCGATGAAAATCTACTGTTGCCTGTCCGGCTTGCATCTATCGATACATTGAGCATAGAAATAGCATCGGGAAGTAAATCCATGTTAGCCAACAAAACTTTCAGTCCGAGTGAAGGAAAAAGACCGAAACGGGGCGCATTTACACCGGAAACAGAAGTACCATCCAGTGCTAAATTCATGTTAGCTTTCAGAATGTTATTGTAAGTATAATCTCCGTTTACGAAATAATTCAGCCATTTCCATTCGTAATTTGAGCCCGTTATTTTTCTGTTTTCGGTAATATAACTGAGCGATTTGTAATAATCGTTTGAAGTATTGTAGCCTGAACCGTAATCGGATTCTAATGAGCGAGTTATATAACGAACACCGGCGCTACCTTTCACATCGTGAACCGTGTTGAAAATGCGTTTGTATGCGCCACTCAATCCGTAAAAATTTGCGCGGTTCTGTATTACACCCCGTCGAACAGTATTATAGCCAACTCCAAAATACTGAGGAACAATAGCTTTTGTGGTTACACCCGGAATAAAAATACTTTCTTCGGTATAATTAATACCTATATTTAACATACCCATGAAACTCAGGTAACGATTGGCATGATAATTTAAGCCGAAACGGATGTTGGCATCGTAAATCTTGTCCGAAGCTTGCAATGTGTTTACAATAGCCAAGGGATTACTTACGTTTTCGTATGGAAACATGGGATTTAAATTAACATTCCACTCGTTATAAGCAGCATAGCGATTCAGTATATTTCCGTCTGATTCCTTTTTATAGGGGCTTAGAATTGGCATTGCCAGCGATGCTGCAAGTATAGGATTGGTGCTTTTGCTCATTCCCTGTTCCTGCAATTTACTTACAATGTACGATAAACCGATATTTGTGAAAATATCAATTTTACGGCTTACCATAATATTTGTATTTATAAGGGTGTTATAACGGTCGGTTTTGGTGTTTCCAATAACTCCACCATCCGACGTATAACCAAACGATAAGTTGTATTTTGCTATTTCATCGCCACCTTCCACTCTGAAAACATTGTCGGTAACCAAAGCCGGCGATTGTATGAGTGCCATCCAGTTAGTGTTGTTGTTGAACAGGTATGAATAAAAATTATTTTCATTTTCGAGAAAGGGATAATCAGTTCTGAGGGTTGTTATATTCCCATATCTTGCCGTTCCTATATCCTGAAAATAGTTTTTATAATCTGTTACTCCTAAAGTTGGAATTGAACGTACTGGAGTTCTTACACCATATTGTCCGCTAAACGAAATGCGTGTATCAAGATTGGTTGAGGTTGCCTGTTCGGTTTCAATAAGAATAACACCATTTGAACCCAGCGAACCATACAAAGCAGCATCGGCGCCTTTAAGTACCGATACGTTTTTAATATCTTTCACGTTGATAGCTGCAAATATACTTCTTGAATATCCGTTAATTACCAAGGAGTTGTCTTCGTTCCCAAAATATGGAATTCCGTTTAGCACTACCAAAGGTTGGTTCGATGCCGTAAATGTATGAATACCGCGTAAATTGATGTAAGCGCCTTCGCCCGGCATTCCGCTTTTACCAATCATATACAATCCGGAAATTTTATCTTGAATGGCTTTATCGAGAATTACTTCTTTGTTGAATTTTTCTTTCGATACAGTTTTACTGAAAAATTGGGTAGAGTCTGAGTTTTGCGAAAGCATTCTATTGCCAGGCAATAAAGCTATCAACAGAATAACGATATACGAACTATAACGCCATTTTTTCAGTTCAACTTTTTTACTACACTTCATATATTTGCCTTATTTTGTTATTAGTAATTGCGGTTTGTTGGACGAAGACACCAATGGTACATCATCAGTTGTGTTACATTGTTTTTGGAACGACCATTTACAGTGCTGTAAAGTTGCGCATTGTCTTTCGATGCAATAGTAATAGTAAAATTCCCATCCGAAGGCAGATTAACAATTGCCACCTGAAAACCGTCGGTATCATAAGCTACTGCCTTTTCATCTTTTTCAATCCAGTCACGCCAGTTAAAACCTTCGGGATAACCAATAGTGGAGCTGCCGTAGTAATCCATATCGCTTACAGAACCACGGTCGAAGTGGAAATTTGAACCTTGTGCAAAGAGCAACATATCCTCAACAAGCAATTGGTTGTTAAAATAAATATCTATTGAGTACCGTAAACTATGTTTGAAACCCATACGTAAATAGTATTCGCCTGCCGGCAAATTTACTTCGGCAAGTTTGCGGGTAGTGGAATTGTACAAAACCCCATCGTATGTTACGCTGCATTTTGCCGAATCGGTTATTGCCTGTGCCGAAGGTATGGCAGTAAGTACATGATAGTACATGGTAGGCAGGGTTTCAGTTAAAGTAAACGAACTTTGGGCATCGTTTACAATGAGCGGTTCCACCCAGTTTGTCCAGCGAAAATATTTTTTCTGCTGGGTTTCAGTCATAGCTCCCCATAGTTCGTAAAATTTTGCTTTTGCCCTATAAATAACTACATGATTAGGTATTTTAAGTTGTGTAACAAAATATGCTACGCCATTACTTAATTTTATCGGATTAGCTGTATTCACTCTTTGTACTGACGGACGCCATATTGCGGGAGCCATTGATTCATATTTTTTTACATCTTGGGTAAGATCAATTTTTTGCTGAAATCCATCAATACAGTTTATGTCATTATTTGATGTTGCTGAAACTTCGTTGTTTTCAAGACGGCGATTAACGAAACAAGCACGCACTATCCAATCTTCAAACTTAAGTTTATCAGCATTGGTTGCGGCGCGGTTGAGCCAAATTGGCACATTATTCATAGCTGAGTTTATCGCTGAGTTTATCAAATCGTTGGATGGAATAAACATGGTTGTGAGATAATCTTCAGAAAACATGTCCCATTTTTTTAAACCATCTTCGGTATAACGGTCAATCAGTTTGTTGCGTTTTGTCATAACCGTATCATAAACAGTATTTCCCATGCCATCAATTGAAATTGGTGTACTTTTTTCCTTGTCGAAAAAGCTTTCTTCGTAACGTTTTACAATCGATTTGAAATAGCTGTAATCGCTGCCTAATCCGTTGAAATAATCGTAAATTGAATTTCGTACTTCAATAATTCCGCTAACATAATAAATAAAACCGTTTGCAGTTTTTACTTTTTTAAGCAGTTTATTATTATCGAAGTAAATACCGCCATTTTGAGTTTGACTTATCCAGATGTTTTTGCCGAGTCTTGTTGTAATACCTGCACCGTTTGCTAATTTCGATGGTGAAAAAGCAATATCCGAGATTGAATTTTTGGCAAAACTCATTTTATCAGCAATGGCTGTGTTACCTAAAACATCGTTTGTGCAAACAATTACTGTATAATCATTACCGTTTTTTACTGAATTCAGAATCCGGGTTTCATGAAAAATTGAATAAATTGAACTAAGTTCATTTTTACTGCTTAAATATTCTTTTACAGTGCCTGTAAAAACTTCTATGCTGTCCGTTTCAATTGCCTTTGAAGAGTAATATGCATCCCAGGTTTCGGTACAGGAATATGTACCATTCAGCAGTATCAGCAAAAGGCTGATTGGGATATAATTTTTTATGTGTTTCATATTTTTTTATTTTTTTGAATCAAGAATCAAGAGTTAAGAGTCAAGAATCAAGACAATTAAAGTTAATGAATTTATTTGTTTTGAATATTTTAATTGTTATGTTAATTCATTTTTTATTTAAACTCTGAAAATGATTTATGTGCTTAACCTTGTGCATTTAATTTATATAAATAGAGAATCAACAACTTGTAAATATTAATCTACAATAGGAATAAATTCCATATAATCCCACATTTGCCGATAGCTTGTGTTGGTTTTAGCATTTATATCCATCAAAGTAACTTTTAACTTGTGTGTACCAGATTCTTCGAAAACTACACTTTCCCAAAGCACTTCGGAAGCAATTCCATTTGCATTTACATTTGTCTTTTTAAGCGGATCAATGAAAGTACCCGGAATACCTTTCCACATGAAAATGGATTTCTGATAATCGTCGAGATTTATTTTAGTATTGCTGCCATTGGTATAAAAAGTGCGTAAACCCGGAGCGCCCGCATAATATAAAACCACTTTATATTTACCTCCAATAATGGTTGGTGTAGTCATGGTTACATTTCCTGCAAAACCAAGATTTAAAATCAATAGGTTATCCATCAACGCACCGTACTTATTAATTTTATTTTCAACCGAACTTACATAAGAACATTTAAAATAGCCAATTCTACGCCATGTTTTTACCGGCGATTTTGTTTCGTTTGCTACATACATAAACGAAGTGATATTGCCATAATTTCCTTCAAGTTTATCAGCGCTCAGGTCAATTTGATATTCTTTATTGGTGATATCGGTAGAAAAAAGTGCGCCTAAACTTTTGTCGGCACCATAAGAGTTTACAAAGGATTCAATATCGGGCATATTACAAAAATCCCAAACTATACGCATTGGTTTTGGATTGTAAACAGGTAGTATATGATTAATTTTATGAATAAGACCATTGCGGGCTTTAATATTACTTCGGATAATCTTCGCACTTTGATTAATTTTTGCAGCGCCATTGTCTGACTCAACTGTTATAACCTTTCCTTTTAGTTTGGTGTCGAAAATGAGTACTTCGCCTTCTTGATTATAATCGGTCAGTGCAGTTTTTGATAATGATTTTCCAATAAAGTGATACGATATGTATTTGTATAATTCATTTTCGGTATTTGTATAGTCGCTACCTGCTTTCAGGTATGCAGCCAAATCCTTCACCGAGTTTATTCCGGCAGCTTTGTACACTTCGTCAGGTACAGCAAAGCAAGTAAAGCGTACATCGTTTACCGAAATACTTCCGTTTGCATTTAAAACTGTATCTGCATAAACCGATATAACTTTATCGTAGCCTGTTTTTTCTGCCACATCAATAAAAATGCTGTAATTTTTATAATTCTCGAGTACTTCCAATATAGTTTCAGATAATGGTCGAATTACATCGTTAAGCGTATAAATTCGCCCGTTTGCTGTTGTATCAGCTCTTCCCAAATTTGCAACTTTTGCCTGATTGTTGAGGTAAATCGAAAGCGAATCTTCCAGTTGTGCCTGTTCCAGAAATTCATCGTCAACATCAGTATTTTTAAATCCATAAGATGTAGTTAGATAAGTGCCAAACAACGAAATTACAGGAATATTGCCTTTTTCAACATAAGCAATAAAATCGTTTTCGCGGATTATACCTTTCAGTATATGAGCTTTAGCTACATTCCGTGCGTAAACAGGGTCGAGTTCCTCAACAGAATTTACACCTTTCCAAGCCAGAAATTCTGTAACAGCATCGTTGTCGGGTGCAAATACGGTGGATGTAGCCATGGCATCGTTCAAGGCATTATACATATTGGCATATTTGAGTAAATCAATCCACAATGAGTATTTATCGCTGTTTTTTTTCAGAAATTCAGCATTCGACAAATCAAGATTAGTATTGGTTTTTTCAATAAATTGTGTGTCGAGAAATGGATCCCGACAAGCATTTAGAAAGCCTAAAACCAAAATTATGAATCCAATTGTTTTTTTCATATCTTACAATGTTTTTATTTACAATTTATTTATAATATGCATTTTGCTGTAACAATGGATTTACTTTCAACTCATTTTCCCAAATTGGAAGAAAATGCGCATCATCATTGCTGAGCACCGATCGCAACCACGATTCGCTTGCCTGATCATTGTAGTTCGAAACGTATTGTATTATAAATAGTTGTTTGTATTTGTTGTTGTTACGGCGGCCAAATCTGAGTAAATCGTACCACGATTTGCCTTCGCCTACAAATTCAATCTGGCGTTCGTGCAGTAACATTTTAAGCATGTCTTCCTCTGAAAGGTTTTCTGTAAACTCCAATTCTTCAAGGTTAGAACGATGTCGCACTTCATTCATAATCCCTATAGCTTCTTCCCATTCCGATTGGTTAACTCCGTTGGTTTTCATGATGAGTGCTTCTGCTTTCATCAACAATACTTCAGCTACCCTGTAAATTATAAAGTTTGGGTCGTAATATGTACGCGTACGTTTATCCGAGAGAGTTTTTGCTCCGCAATATTTCCATACGTAAGCTCTGGTAGCAATTTCAAATGCATCTTTATTATCCACATAATAGCCCCCAAACATGGTGCGTACAGCTTCCTTGCCTGCCATTAACGTTTCAGTATATTCCGCATTAAAATCACGAAGCAATTCGTATGATATTTCATATTTTCGGTTTACCGATACGTTGTCAAAATAAACCGGTAAAGCATTGGTTTGTTCTTCCTGATAATTCCATTGCAGCTCAAAAATTGATTCGTTGCTATTTCCGGGGTTAAACATGGAAAACCACGATGCTTGTGTGGCAGTTTGCATAAATACCGGTTTGCGGGGCGAAGTTCCTTTTAATAATAAATCGCAATACTCTAAAGCCTGATTGTAATCTTCTGACCATAAACAAACATCGGCCATAAGTGCGTAAAATGCCCATCGGGTAGCTCTTCCTTTGGTTTCCCAAGTAGTGTTGAAATATTCTTTGGCAGCATCTGTTGCAAGCGCTGTCTTAATGTCGCTTTTTATTTGAGCAATAATTTCTGCTTCATTGGATTTTGCTATCTGATAATTGTTCGAGTCGTCTTCGTAAGGTGTAGTTATGAGTGGAGCATCGCGCCAGTTGCGTACAATATAAAAATAACTCAATGCTCGCAGAAAATAAGCTTCACTCAAATGCGATTTCATTTCCTCCTGAGCATAAGTATCGTCAATTGCCTGAACTTTAGGAGCATTCTGTATAATTACATTCGCAATATTTACTATCTGATATAACTGTCCCCAGTTACAAACTGCTTTATTAATAGGTTTCACCTGAAATTTCTGTAAATCGTTGCCTCTGATATCGAAAATAGCTCCCGAACGCAACTCACCCCACGGCAATAGAGAATTTATTGACATTTCTCTTAAAAAATAATAGCCTGAAATAACAACTGCTTCTACGTCTTTTTTCGATTGCCAGTATTGGTCACTAACCTGCGCGTTTTCAGGATATACATTTAACCATTCATCGCATCCCGAAAATACAGGAATGCAAATAATGCAGAGTAATATATATTTTAATGTTTTCATATTTCAATGTGAATTTTTTTTCTCATTTTAAAAATTAAGATTAAAACCGGCAGAAAGACGCAAGCTACGTGGCGTTTGAGCATTGTCAACTGCCAGATCTGTTACTTTGCTTGGCAAATTTACTTCGGGGTCTTGCCCTGAATAATTGGTAAAAGTAAATAAATCGTAAGCAGTAAAGAAAAGGCTTAGTGACGTAATTTTCATTTTATCGGTAAATTGTTTTGGTATTCTGTAGTTTAAAGATACGCTTTGTAAACGCACATAAGAGCAGTCTTCTACAAATCTATCGGAACCAAGGTAATTCAAGCCGTATTTCCATAATGCTCTCGGAATTTGTGTGTCATCGCCTTCGTTTCTCCATCTGCGGAGAACGGCAGTGCTTTGGTTATCAGTTCCGTACATTGATTCACTTTCCATACGGGCTTCATTTATTATTTTTTGTCCCAATCTGTAATGCAAGTTTATATTGAGCGTAAATGCATTATACTTTACGTTTACTCCGCCACCACCATGAACCAAAGGCATATTATTTCCCAAATAAACTATGTCTTTCTCGTTTATTAAACCATCGTGATTAATATCGGCATATTTTGCATCGCCCGGATAGCTCACAAAAGTTCCGTTTTTGGTAACAATCGGAAATCCATCCAAATTATACATTATGTTGTTATCCTCATCTTTGGCATAAGTATCTTCAATGTTTTGATAAACACCCAAATATTTATATCCAAAGAAAGAACCGGTAGGCGTTCCAGCTACAATTTTCTGGGCATATTCGCCGTTTTTGAGCGAGTAAATGTTTGCAGATAAATTTTCTGGTAATGCCTGAATTACGTTTATATTTCTTGCAAAATTGAAGTTGGTTGCAACCCTCCATTTTTTATTTTCAAAAATTGTGTAATCAATTCTATACTCCAATCCTGTGTTGCTAACTTCGCCAGAGTTAAAATATGAAATAGTATTGCCCGAGTTGTTGTAACCGGTTGACGAAGGTATGGCTATTTTGCTTTGCAACAAATCTTTGGTGTATTTGTAATATACATCAAAAGTCATGGTAAGTTTGTTGTCGAGAAAAGTAAAATCAACCCCAAGGTCATATTCTTTGGATGATTCCCATTTCAGTTTGTTCAATTGCATGGAGGATGGTGCTATGGCAGTAGCAGTATTATACTCGCCTACCGAAGTGTAAGTTCCAACATAAGGAGCTGTTCCACCCGGTGCTTGACCACTTTCGCCGTAGCTTGCTCTGATTTTTAGTTCGTTTATCCATTTTGCTTGTTTCAGAAATGCTTCCTCATTCACAATCCATGCTGCACCAACTGATGGAAATATACCCCAACGATTTGATTTTCCCAAACTCGATTTTCCTTCATAATTTACGGTTCCTGAAACTATGTATCGGTTCAGTAAAGTGTAGTTTACACTGGTAATACCGGATAGTGTACGACCTTCAGAATCTCCCGAGCCGAGCGTGGTTACAGAACCTCCGCTCACGGGGTCGGATAAACCAGCCGATGACGCACCGTAAATTGTGCTTGAATAATTCGAACTGGTAGATTGAGAGGTTCTCCATATAGCAGTTGCAACCAAATTGTGAGTAGAAAACCAGTTTTTTCGGTACATCAATTTGTTTTCTGTTTGCAGCGAGAGATTGTTGGAGTATGCATCGGAACTTAAATTGGCGTATAAATTATCAGCCGAAACGCCTGTTGCCAATTGTGGTAGAAACTTGCGGCTTTTTACCGTTCTGAAAAGCATACTTACATAAGCAGAATAACTAAATCCGGGAAGAAAATCATATTTCATGCGCACAATCATACGTTCTTCATCTTGCCTTGTGTTATTGTAGCTTTCCTTAGCCATTATTATTGGATGAAAGTTACTGCTACCGGTAAATGCGCCCTGAAATTCCTCACTGTTTTGGCGAGTAAAATAATTGGAAGTAGCAATTACATTTCCTGCATTATCAGTAGTCATCCAGAAGGGACTTTTATTGGGCATTTTGCGAAATGCCTCTGCACGTACAGCATTAGTCCAGTTATCTTGTTTATCAGATCCTGAATAACTGAAATCGGCTTCTACGCGCAGTTTATCAGAAAACATATAACCAACATTTAAACTCGATGTGAGCCTGTCAAGTGCAGTACCCATTGTTGTTCCTCCTTCGTTGGTTTGCGACATTGAGAAACGGTATGTTGCCTTATCACCACCTCCCGACATTGAAAAACTATTATCGGTGGTAAATGCATTTTTAACAATATACGATAGCCAGTCGGTATTGGTATTATACTCGTTGAAATACCGCCAAGAAGGGTTATAGTTAATTTCGGGTGTGTCGAATAGCAGTTGGAGTAAATCGCCTGACCTTGAGAGTCCACGTGCGTTTGCAGTATTCCAAATTGCATCCTGAATAAATGCCACATACTGATTTCCATTGAGCATGGGCATTGGTTCAGGTTCAAATTTAAAGGAGTTTTTTGATGAAAATGAAAAGGATGTTTTTGCTTTTGTTCCTTTTTTTGTTGTAATAAGTAACACGCCATTTGCTCCTGCTGTTCCGTATATTGAGGTTGAAGCGGCATCTTTCAATACTTCAATGCTTTCAATGTCATTGGGATTGAGGTTTAGCATGGCTGCAAAATCTTCGTCGTTGGCAGTGTTGAAATCGAATGAATCATCAATAGTAGTTTTGTAAGGTACTCCATTTATAACAATAAGCGGATCGGTTTTGGCATTAAGTGTAGCAGTACCACGAATTCTGATTGAACTGCGCGAACCAGGGTCGCCACCGGCCAAAATATCCAATCCGGCAATTTTTCCCTGTAATGCTTCTTCTACTGATACAACCGGTACATCTGCTATTAACTTATCCATTTTAATTCGTTGCGAGGCTGTGGTTTGTTCTCGTTGGGTAATTCCTAACTCACTTTCGATGCGTTTGCCAGTTACTACAACATCTTGCAACGACTGATTATCTTCCTGCATAAGTACATCAATAGTTTTTTGCCCTGTATAATCGAACGTACGCGGTTTCATGCCGATAAAAGAAAATACTATTTTCAATTTACCGGCGTTTTCAGGAATTATTAATGAGTATTTCCCATCGATATTTGTTACCGTGCCAGTGAGTGTACGGTTTTGATCGTTGGCTATTACTACATTTACACCAAAAGCCGGTACGTTTTTCCCGTTAACTCTTTCCGATACCACACCTTGAATCATTCGCTTTTCCTGAGCAAAACCAAGTGTACATGCCAGCAACGAAATAACAAGGATTATATTTTTTATTCTCATACTATTAAATTTCTTTTTCAAAATATTATTCATTCAGGCATATTAAAGCACATCATTCAAGAAATGTGCACACCCATCATCAAACACAAAAGGGAAAAAGTTATATCCATTAAATACTTCAATCCAATTTCCTGTTGGAACTCCTTCAGGACTCAATACACGAATACTCAGTTTGTTGTTCGCATCGGTAATATGTAGTTTTGTGGTTTTTGTCTGTATTTTTCCCCCTTCGAGTGTAATGTCATAGGATTGCAAAGTGGGCAATCCGCTACTTGTGTTTTCCTGCCAGCCGATGTATGGGAAATTTGATATTATGGCTGTGCTTAATGGAATAAAATATTGAAGTAAATAATACTGTAATGCTCCGGCATCTGAAACAGTGCAATTTGCAAAGAAATTAAGTTCGTTTACGTCAGTAATTGAAGTTGTAATTCCGGGAATTTTTGAATTAATAATAGCTTTTTTTACTGCTTCGGTTGTAGGCACAAACATTAAACAGTTTTCAATTACAGGTAAAATTGATTGTTCGCTTATTAATCCGGCTTTGTCTAATAATTGTATAAATCCGTGATAAATTGTTGTGGCATTGCTTCGGTTATTTATCATTAAAGGTATAAATTTCGGATAAAGAGCATTTGCCAATGTGCCTTCAAGTAAAAATGGCGTAGTGGTATTCTGATAGCTGTAACATTTTCCGTTGTTCCAGCCATTGCGGAAAGTCAGTTCGTTTAATTCCGCATACACATCGTTTTCTGTAATACCAGGCATATAAAGCAGCTCATTGTGTTTAATGCTGTTGGTGATTTTTCCGTCTTTCATATACCAGTAAAGGTTCATGCTTGGCGATAATGTTCGGAAAACGTGTTTGCCGCTTGTAGGTAAAGCATTGTACGATCCGGTTGTGCCATCTAAATTTACTACATGTGCAAACATGTAATTCTGTTGAACACCTGTTGAAAGTCTTGTTGCACCTCTATACAATCCTCCATCTAATCCTCTGGTAATACCTGTCGCATTCATTAAGTCATTATCAGGGTAAAGCATCAGATATTTTGTTTCGTCAGAACTTAGCGTTAACACTAAATCCGATGCCGATAACATTTCGAGAAAATAGCTGTATTTCTTGTATTGAAATGCAGGTCCTGTTACTGAACCAAACATTGCGGGCGGTGAAAGTACATCCAAACCGTATAAAGCGCCATTAACACATATTTTGCGGTTTGAAGCAGGTACGGCATCCACATCGAAATTAATAACGGTTCCGTAACTGTTTTTAATGAGTTTCTTTTTTATTTCTTCAGGAAAAACAATTGATGCTGAGTAAACACAATTAAAAAGAAGATAATTTACTGATGTTTTACTTACTTCGGACAATGAGCTGTAGCCGCCTACACGCCAATAATCATCGAAAAATGAACGCATTGCCGTATTGTTTGGAGCAAACACACTATACGATTTCAGGGATAACTGATCCATTAAACGGTAATCTGTTACAGGCCATTCACATGCAATATTTGCCAATGGAGCGCTGTGGTAATGCTGATATAAATCAATTCCATTTCCATACTCGAGTGTAAGAGCAGGGTCTAACTGGTAATATTGATATGAATTGTACAGCTCAAGAAAATCAGAAAAATTACTGTTTGATGAAAGTTCTTTGTAAATCGTTTCCAGCGGTCGCAGAACACGGTCGATAGTGTATATATAACCATTGTCGGCTATAAGCTGATATTCCTTTATCGCGGCATTTGACACGTTGAAACCATCTGTACCTTTCCAAGGTGTATTCGGAAAAAAGTATTCATAGTTTGTTTTTGCATCAATTTGTTTGGTTTGAAACATGCGATACGAAAAAACCGGCAGAAATCTGTCTAAATGATAAACATGCACATCATTTCCAGCAGTATCTTTTTCTATGGAAATTTCGTCCATGCTTTTTGTCCGAAACTTGTAAAACAAGCCGGCGTTTATGTTTTTATCGGCAATACTTGCTCCATCGCCTTCAGCAGGGCGAAAATTGATAAGTTTATCCTTATTAAAAGAATAGTATAATACATGAAAACCGATAAGTTTTGAAACTTCGCTTTGTGGAATTTGATCGATACTTTTCCCGCCATAGTTTTCATTCAGATATACGGTAAAAGCAGAGTCGTTAGGCGCCATAACCGTTAAAATGCTTTTTCCGTTTAGCATTTGTTCCATTTTGGCAATCTGTACGCCTTTCAGAAAAATAGTGTAATTTCCTTTTTCTT
This sequence comes from uncultured Paludibacter sp., assembly GCA_964405245.1. Classification (GTDB taxonomy): domain Bacteria; phylum Bacteroidota; class Bacteroidia; order Bacteroidales; family Paludibacteraceae; genus Paludibacter. Next base: position 11,854 of record CAYONE010000015.1, on the reverse strand, counting down.
CGAGCACTTTATAAATGCTGCCTTTAAGCCAATCGGGTGTGGCAAAGTAATCGTCGGTATTACATGAATTGAAAAGAATTGCCTGTGCTATTAACGAGATGATAAAAAATCTCCAACGAAACTTGAATTTCATGCTTTGATTAAATTTTTTATAAATTTCATATCGCATAAAACAAGTATCCTCAAACAATTCAATGAATGAAACATAGCTTTCAATACTGGTTCCATGTGATTTTTTCTTACTTAAAAATTGATTATATCAGATTTTATTTTCGATGCAATATTAACTCTTTACAGTTTAATGCATGGGTGAAAAATTGGTTTGTGTAGTGTGTTAATTCGTTTTCAGGTAAAATAGCTTACATTACCACTATTTTCGCCTGATATCGTTTTCCTTTTATTGTTTCTAACTTTAACAGATAAATTCCTTTACTTAACATTGAAACATTTAAAGTATTTTCCATCGTTTTTTCTGATAATACACAAACTCCACTCATTGAAAATATTTTAACATAAGCTCCTATTTCTGTTAATGGCAGATTTATTATGCCACTTGTTACGGGATTAGGATAAATATTGAGTAACTGAGCTGAAATATTTTTTATTCCTGAAATTGCATCTGCAATTTGCGATGTAGTTAATTCGTGCACTATACTATTTATATATACTTCAATATTGGTGTAATTTGCATCAAGCGTTTTTAGCGGGGCGTCGGTATTGCTGTTCGGGTTCAGTCCGTTGGCATTTTCCCATGCATCGGGCATACCATCTCCATCTGTATCAGCGGGTACATCGGCAGGATTGTATGTTAGTACAGGATATCCGCCTACATCTTCGGGTGTGTCAATAATTCCAAATCTTCCTGAAATTGAACCCATGTAGGTTGTAGTTCCTGTTAGCGCTTCATTCGCTATTCTTATATCGATAGCATCACGCTTTTTACTGTTTCCGGCATAGTTTAGAACTTTATTGAATGCTACCTGGGCTGTGTGTGTGCTTACAGGAAGCCATGCAAAAGGTGTGGTTGCTTTACAAGTTGTTCGGTTTACTGCCGAAGATCCATAAGTTACAGCAGAAGTTGACCAGTTATCTACAGTGTTGGCAACACTTCCCCATACATAGTTGCCGGTAATGAAATATGTTCCATAACCCGGAGGTGCCTTGGTAGGGTCGGCATCGATATCAATTTGAGTTATTTTAAATCGTACAGTTGATTTTGTTCCCGGTCCGTATTTAAAATAATTGTTTACAATATTATATTTTCCGCTTTCACCACCGTACGATGAATTATCGCCCCAACCGTAAATCACATTATTTCGAAAATCAACAACTTCATCGGACAACGGATTGGTATAACTCAAGCCACTCCTTTTGTAACCATTAAACCGTGGATTGCGACTGTTATGATAAGCTATTAAATTGTGATGAAACGTAGCATTGTTTCCTCCCCAAATGCCTCCATAACCATGTGCGCCTTTGGCATGTCCGGCATTGTTAAGCGATTCGGTAATGAAACACCACTGCATGGTAAAATTTTCGTTGCTGTAAAACGAAGCTGTTTCGTCAATACTCCAACTGAATGAACAGTGATCAAGAATTATATTTTTTTTATAGCGTCCCCAAGCGGCATCACTTTCGTTTTCAAGTATTGAATTTCCAAGCCTGACCCTAATGTAACGGATTATTACATTGTCAGCATTTATGTTCAGTTCGTAATTTCGAAGGGTAATCCCATCGCCCGGCGCTGTTTGTCCGGCAATGGTAATGTCTCCTTTTGATATTTGCATACGGCTTGTGAGCGTGATGGTGCCAGCAACCCGGAAAACTACGATACGCGCTCCGGATTGGTTTACCGCCCAGCGTAAAGTACCAACGCTTCCATCATCTGCCAATGAAGTTACAACAAGCACTTTACCTCCACGCCCACCTGTAGTGTACATGCCACCTCCTTCGGCTCCGGGAAATGCTGGAATTAGTTGTGCTGAAACAGTAAAAGATAATGAGATAAAGAGAAGGAATAGAGTAAACTTGTTCATGATATTAAAATAAATAAATAATCATGCAATATTACGCTTTTTCTGATTGTTAGAGGGTAGAATAATTGTTTATTAATGATGTAAAAAATGATTTTAATACATTCAATAAATAATGAAATTCATTTTTTCAATTATTTTTGTGAAGATTAACTGCATTTTCTAACCAACAGTATCATGAAATACTCACGGGCATATTTTTTCGTTCTTTTAAGTTTTCTTACGACCGGAATTTTCTCTGAACCGGTTTGTCATTTCCGCCATTATTCTACCGAAGATGGTTTGCCTCAATATACCATAATGGAAATGCTGCAGGATAAAAACGGTTTTATGTGGTTTGGTACTTGGGATGGTTTAAGCAAGTTTGATGGTTACAAATTCAGAAATTTCAAAGTTAAACCTGAGGATGTTTATATAATGAAGAGTAACCGAATTGAGCGTATGTACGATGATAGATACGGCAGAATTTGGTTTAAAACCTATGATGGCGAAATTCATTGTTTTAATCCCGATTCCAGAAAGTTTTGGGGTGTTCAGTTTATACGTGATGTAAATACCAACCCCTTTAATGCTGACAGAATTGAGATTAAGCCTTCAGGAAAAGTTTGGTTGCTTTCCCCAAAAAGTGGTTGTATATTAGTTAAAGATTCGCTTTTCAATACTCAAACCTTTGATTTGGCATCGGGTAATCTAAAAGCGGAAACCATCCATTCAGTACTTGAGGATAACCAAGGAGATACATGGCTTATGACCAATAATGGAATTTGTTGTGTGGATCACTCTACTTATAAAACGAAATCATTTTTTTATGAAAATCAAGCTCGTGAAAGCACAGAGAATCAGGTGTTTTATGCAGGAATTAATATTGAAAACTATCTATATTTCGGTTCCGATAACGGACGAATTTGGAGTTACAGCATTAATGATGGCAAATTTACACTAATACAAACACCGTTACAAACTGCTATAAAACGTTTTATTCAAATTGACAAGCAGAAATTGATAATCATAACTTCGGGTAATGGATTTATGATTTTTAACCGTACCGATGGAAAATTTGAGGTGTTCAATCATAACACTATGGCTGAATTAAAATCAGATAATATTGCTGAAGCATTTCTGTTGCACTCACGCTACCTTTGGTTCGATACCGACGAAGTTGGAATTTACAAATTTGATATTCAGAGCAGGAAACTGAAATTCTTCAATATCGAAACAGATGATCCTGCTACGATTGTATTCCCCCCCCGTACAATGGTTTTCGAAGATGTTAAAGGCCGACTTTGGATTCAGCCAAAGGGGGGTGGTTTTTCATTGTATAATCCGCAAACCGATAACCTCGACCCGTTTTTTAATTCGCGAAATTCCGGTCGGTGGATGTTTTCAAATTTGGTGCATTCTGCCTGCTCCGATAAACAGGGAAATTTATGGATGTGCACCCGTTCGCATGGGCTTGAAAAAATTGTTTTCGACCAGAATTATTTTGTTCCACGCCGCATCAACCCTCAGGCAAATACTGTAATATCCAACGATGTACGTTGTGTTTACGAAGACAGAAATCAAAACTTGTGGATAGCTACCAAAGATCGTCGTCTTACAGTTTATGATAAATCCGGAAATCGCCTTGGTTGTTTAAATGCAGAAGGAAAAATAGTAGCCGATGCATTTCTACCCGCAATGGTTTATTCCATGTTGCAGGATGAAAATGGCTTTTTCTGGTTTGGCACCAAAGGAAACGGTTTATATATGCTGTCAAACTTTAATGCAAAAGAAAAAACACGAATGCAACATTTTGCTTACCAGCCTGATGATGTTTACAGTCTTAGTGATAAAAGTATTTACAGCATTTTTCAGGATTCGAAAAAAAATATATGGATAGGAACTTATGGTGGCGGGTTGAATCTGGTGAAAATTTTATCTGATGACAATATAATATTTATTAATCACAGAAATAATTTAAAGAACTATCCCATCGAATCATATTCGCGCTTGCGCTTTATTACTGAAAATGCTCAGGGTAATTTGTGCCTCGGCTCAACTGCCGGATTGTTAATGTTTTCGGGAAAATTCAATGCTCCGGAGGATATTGAATTTATGCAATATTCACGTAAACCGGGCGATAATAAAAGTTTAAACAATAATGATGTGCATGGTATAACCATTACAACCGATGGACAAATGTACCTTGCAACTTTTGGAGGAGGCGTAAATAAAGTAATCGAATTTAACAAGGAAGGTTTTCCTCTTTATTTCAGAGCTTATACTTCCGAAGATGGACTTCCTTCGGATGTAACTCTGGCGATAGTCGAAGATGAATTCGGTAAACTCTGGATTAGCAGCGAAAATAACTTATCGAAATTTGATCCCGAAAAGCAGGTTTTCGAAAATTTTGCTGAAGTAAAACGTTTGATGACTTCAAGCAGTTTTTCTGAAGCATCTGCATTTCGTTTGAAAAATAATGATATAATTTTTGGATTTTCTGATGGTATTATCCGTTTTTCACCGCGGCAAATTACAAATAGCAGTTTCAAACCCTATATTGCATTATCCAATTTTCAGCTGTTCAATAAAAATGTAGCAATAGATGTTGAAAATTCACCATTACCGCATGATATAAATGCAGTATATAAACTTAAACTTAAACACAATCAGAATTTTATTACCATTGAGTATGCCGCGCTCGATTTTGTCGATCCCGACAATATCCTTTATGCATATAAGCTGGAAGGATTAGACCTGAACTGGAATTATGTGCAAAAACAAAGAACAGCAAATTATACAAATCTGCCGCGGGGAAAATATATTTTCAGGGTTAAATCCACCAATAGCGAAGGTGTGTGGATGGACAACGAACGGATGCTCGAAATTGAAGTTCTTCCATCGTTTTGGCAAACAATTTGGGCGTATTTTCTATATGTAATTTTCTTTGCAGGTTTGATATTTCTTGTTGTACGCATACTCTACACCATTTATCGCTTACGCGGAAATGTTGAACTCGAGAAAAAAATGTCGGAGATGAAATTGCGGTTTTTTACCGATATTTCACACGAAATTCGTACACCATTAACAATGATTACTGCACCGGTCGATTTTCTTTTAAACGATGAACAAACCCCCGCCGGTGTAAAAAAACATCTGAAAACCATAGCGCAAAATACTAACAGAATGCTCCGGTTAGTTAATCAAATACTCGATTTCCGTAAAATTCAATTTTTACATCTTAAAGTGCGTGAAGTTGAGATTGGAAGCGTTGTACAGGAAATTTGTGAGAATTTTTCCGAAGTTTCGGAAAATCAGCATATAACATTCAAGTTTACAAATAAAGCTGAAGGGCAAAAAGTATGGATTGATTCTGATTGTTTAGAAAAGATATTGATGAATCTGCTTTCGAATGCGTTTAAATATACACCACCGGGTAAAGTCATCGAAGTTTTGTGTTTTGCCGATGAAAAAACTGTGTCAGTATCGGTAAGCGATCAGGGAAGTGGCATTTCAAAAGAAAAACAGAAAAATCTGTTCGTGCGGTTTGCCTCGTTCAACGACGATAAAAGCAAACCCAGCACAGGAATAGGTTTATCGATGGTGCGCGAATTGGCTGATAAGCATGGTGCAAAAGTTACTGTGGAAAGCGAGCTGGGGAAGGGGAGTACGTTTACAGTAAGTTTTATGCGCGGTGTCGAACATTTTGATAAGAATGTGGAAATTCTTGCCGGATTCAGTTCTGAACGAATTTTGCATGAAAGTTTATCGGAACCTGAATGTGAAAATCAGAAACTACCCGATGTAGAACAAGCCAGGCTGAATGAAAAATTCTCTGTTCTGATTGTTGAGGACGATGCTGATTTGCGTGCATTTATACGTTCTATTATCGAAAATATCTATGATGTTTATGAGGCTGAAGATGGGCTGCAGGGTTTAGAAAAGGCTAATGAGTTAACGCCCGATTTTATTGTGAGTGATATTATGATGCCCGGCATGGATGGCATTGAATTGCTGCAGAAACTCAAAACCCAACGAAATACAAGCCATATTCCGGTAGTACTCCTGACTGCAAAAACCACTATCGAAAGCAAACTTGAAGGACTGGCTTACGGCGCCGACGATTATATAACCAAACCATTCAGCGTTCCCTATTTTCAGGCGCGAATCTCTAACCTTATACAACAGCGCAAACAGTTACATCAACTTATCAGCAGTAAATTAAATGTGGGTAATGTGGCTAACTTTAGTCCTGAACCATTTACTTTTACTTCGCACGATGAAGAATTCATGAAAAAAGTATTGCGTGTAATTGATGAAAATATGGAAAATACCGATTTTATAGTTGACGATATGGTGCAGCAAACGGGTATGAGCCGCTCCGTGTTTTTTAAAAAAATAAAAAGTCTTACCGGTTTGGCTCCGGTAGAGTTTATACGTGATATAAAGATGAAACGTGCAGCGCAAATACTGGAATCAGGACAATATATGGTAAAAGAGGTAGCTTACATGGTTGGAATTTCCGATACCAAATACTTCGCAAAGTGTTTTCGCACACAATACGGCATGACCCCGCTTGAATATAAAAACAGAAAGAAAAATTAAAAAATTTACCTACAAAAAAACCTGCTATAAAAAATTTATGCAGGTTTTTTTGTAAATAAAATATTTTCGTATATTAACTATTCCCAGGTAGCGTCTGGTAATTGTTGATTTGTGTTGTAATCACATCCATCGCCGAATGGATCGCCGGGTAATGCATCAAATGAGTTTAATATTAACGATATTTCGTTATCTAATTTTATACACTCAATTACAGGTGAAATATAATTTCTTTTATCTGATTCTTTTTTCAATATATCTGTTTTCATAACATTCATAATTTCTAATTTCTAAATTTCTAAATTTCAAACTTATATATACAGATTATTAATTCTGAATCAGGACTTTTATTTTGGCATCCTGTGTTTTAGTGTTTATATCCATAAGGTAAACTCCGGGTACGTTCACATCAAAACTTTGTCCGTTCTGAAATTCGTTATACTTATACATCAATTTACCTACTACATCGTACATTCTTACTCCGGCTTTTCCGTTTAATCCTGATAACGAAATATTTTTACCTTTGATAATTACATCGATATCTTCATTGCCATTTCTGTCGATAATTGTAGAAATGTTTGGCGATAACAATATATAGAAACGGCTGCTTGTGCCTGTTGCAGTAGCATCGAAGGTATAACCATCTTCGCTGTTTATCAGGTCGGTTTGTAAGCCGGTTTCGGTATCAACCAGTATAGCTGCTTTGATATTATTCAGCATGTCTTTGTTGGTCAGTTTAATGGTATAGGCACCAACGGTAGCGATACGTATTTTCAAATCAACTCTCTCGGTATTTAAGGGTAGCGTATTTACAGCAAGCCCTGTACAAGCGCCCGAAGCTTCCGAGTAAATCTGAGGTGCCGATGCATTGATATTTAAGTTCATTGCATCTTCGCCCAACTGATAATTCACATTTGCATCTTCGGCTAACCGAACCAGTGTTTTGTTACTTCTTACAGTATTGTTTATTGCAAGTTCAAGATTATTGTACTTAGGTGTCAAGCGTGGCGCACCCTGAGGCAGCACTGAAACAGGATAAGTAACAGGAGCAGCCGCAGTTGCCTGCATAAAGAATGCTCCGAATGCATTTAATGTGTAATGAATATTGTTTGCTACAGGAGTATAAGCAGGTGCAACATAATATGCTTTATATGGACTTGCAGCAATCAAGTCATACGCCGACACATAAGGTGTACCTACAAGATTCCAACCACCGTTACATTTTGGATCGGGATTGAAATTTTCAGGTTCATATTCGCCATTGCAAAATGCTAATTGTGTGTTGGCAGTTGCTACAAAGTCAAGAGAATCAGCACCTCTGTTACCGCCTGAAATTATATAACCTCTTACAGGAACAAAAGTTTTTCCGGTTACATTTTTCCAGTAATTGCCAATTGTTGCACTAGGACTTCCACTTATTGCTCGTGCAGCTCCATCGTATTGAGCAGCATAGAAATCAGCATTTGCAGTTGAAGGACTAATGTCGCCCCAGTTGGCTGATGTTCTCGTACCTGCGATAAATACACTGTCAGCAATTACACTGAATGGGAAGCTAATAAAGTCCCAGGTATTGTCCACTGCTTTGCGTACAATAATTTTCGCATCCGAGGTTGAGATATTATCACAATCGCGATTCGAAAGTAACTGTCCGGCAACGCCGTCTTTATCTATGCCAATAATTAACTGGTCGGTTACAGTAAGCGTACTTGTAGCAGGTACGGAAACAATGCCGCCCGGCTTCACATACAACGAATCTGCTGCGATAGTTGTACTTGCAGGAATATCTACAGTATGGAATACATAAATCGGACGGTCGTTGTTGGGGGCAAAAGGTACATTTTCCCAAAGGCCGGTTGTACAGTTAAGTCCCTCCCATACGGTATTGTCGCTCCAAACGTCACTTTTCTGACTTCGCCATGCGCAGTATTCATTATTCCCGTTGATTGTAATTGTAATTGTAGCTATATCTGTTCCACCATATCCATCACTTATGGTATAGCTGAAATAATCGTAAGCAGTATCACCGGCATTTAACGCAGTTGCATTGTTTGCTACGTATGTGTAGCTGCCGTTTGCATTAAGTGTTAATTGACCGTAAGTTCCTGTAAGCGGAGAACCAACAGTTCCTGCTGTTCCTGAACCTTCTACATTTCCTGTACGAATTTCAATTACTGTTAGAACATCTCCATCCACATCAGAATCGCCGGTAGTAGCATTTTTAATTACTCCGTTATCTTCAGTAACTGTTAGCGTGGCATCTTCATCAACCGTACCTGCATCGTTCACTGCAACAGGAACAGTATTAGTTACAGTTATGGTAGTTGTATTTATATTGTTGCAACCTGCTCCACTTGTTCCACCATCACATTCCAATTCTGGATTAGTTGGAGCGCCAATGATTGCGCTGGTAGCATCTAAGTCGGTGTAGTCGGCAGGACGCATTACATAAGTTGTGGCTGCAGCGCTGGTATGTGCCATGGTAGCTCCCACTGTTCCGGTTATCGTATATGTTACCTGTCCATTACTTGTTAAGTTGAAAACCGAAGTAAACGTGTTCCCTGAAACAGCACTTCTGCTGGTTTCGGAGAAGGTGCCTGAGTTTTGCACTGCTGTAGCGCTTGTAATATTAAATCCTGTCGGTGCGGTAAAACCAAATGAAGCACCTAATGCATCATCCGTAAAACCTGTAGAGGATGGATTGGTGACAACTATGGTGTAAGTAATTGTATTCCCAACTACTACGCTGCTTACGCTTGGTGTAATGCTGCTTACTGCAAGATCGAGACTCTTATAACTAATTGTTGTAACCGGCGATGTAGCACTCCCCTTAACATAAGTCCAGGTGTCTAATAGTGTATTATTACCAAATTGATTCTCTATATCGCTAATCGCATAAATTCCCCATTTATGACCGTTGCTATTACTGCTCGATCCGGTTGTGCTATTTTCTAATGGACTGGATGGATTTCCTCCCGACAATCCTGTATCGTTCCAATACACTAAATCCCGAGTAGGAGAAAAAAGTGAATTGTCTGATTGTAGTAATTCTATGATAATACCATTTGGATTAATTTCAACATCTTCGAACGGGAAATGCATTTCCCCTGATTTTACAGTGTTTTGTGCTGTAACAGTAACACTACTGCTCACAGTAGCACCACTTCCGTTCTTACCATCCCATGGAATTTGATTTAATCCGGCCACACAGTTTCCTGTTAATGTTCGTGTAGTTCCAGTACTGAATGTAAGTGTGATTGAATAATTTCCCGGCACATTTGATGTAAATTGAATATAAGCTCCATCTGGTCCTACCAGTCCTGCTGTGCCGCTTTCGACACCCACAACAGAAAGATTTGAAATAGTTGGCGCATCAGGATAGGTGGAAGGATTCAGCCATGTAGTGGTGGCTGCACCACCGTTATACCTTATAGGCGCACTCGCCGGCATATCTGTTGCCGGTGTATTGTAAAATATCTTGTGAGTAATATCAGGTATACTTCCGGAGTTGTTGTCCGGTTCGCGTGGGTCGTACATCCACATATTTCTTGTTCCACCCACTGAAGTAAAAGTCCTGCTTTTATATGATGGATTGCCATTTTTCCAGGTTAAGGGAGTAGTATTTACCGAGCTCCCAACTGATGTTGAGGTAGAATCCTGTATCCCCTTATTATTGACAAAAAAGTTAAAACTTTTACCATTAAAACCATTGGTTTTTACCCTGAATTTATAACCTGCATCAGTTAATACATATAAAGTTACATCTAACCTGTGAGCTGAAGATCCTCCATCTACCTTTATTGATGCGAGGTTTCCGTTAAAGTTGTTCATATAAACCCTGCCGGGTATTAGAGTAGCAGGACTTGATGCACTTCCCACTGAAACGTCCCAGGCTACAATCATGGCTCTTTTTTGCTGAATCCATGATGCATTAGCATCAACATCATATTGCGGTACAGATGTAGTGTCTGGATTTGTCGGTGGCACAAAATCTACTTCCCAGATACCTTCTTCAGCAGATTCTACAATGCGTGTGTATGGAGTATAACCTGTTGTAATACCTGTTCTGTCAGGTCCGGCTAATTCTTCAGTTCTGTTTGCAATCAAGCCAACTGTAGTACTAGTTCCTGAAGAGTAGGTGGTTCCATTGGGGGCTCGTAAATTGATTGTGCCTGTATAAGTAGCAGCTGGAGTACCATAGGTTTGGGAGATTCCCTGTGCACTCGATCCTACATATAATGTTTCTCCGGCTTTTACAAACACCTTCATCGTTCCCGGAGTAGGGAATATGTCGAAGAGTCGGGGCACAGTTCTGGATCGTACATTCAGCGATGCTCTTTTTCCGGTAGCACCGGATGGATAAAGCGTCGCGCTCCCTTCGGCAACAACACTGAAAACAGTTACAAATAAAAAAAGCGTCGAAAAAATTGCATTGATAAGTTTTGAATGCCTCAAAACAAAATTTCCGGTGCAGGAACTTCTGTTTGATGAGCAAAAACTCCCAACGCCAAATCTTAGATTGTAAAAGAATTGAGTTGATAATTTTAATTTCATAAATATCGATTTTATTGTTGTTTGCATATATAGTATTTGAATTTTTATTTTCTGATAATAAGATTTTTTTTTACATTTACAAAGCTGTCCGAAACTTAATACCACCAGTTGGTCGTATGTCTTGTATTTATGGCAACCTTTATCGCTTTGATATTTTCGTATAGAATTACGAAGAATAAAGGTTGGCACTAAATATAGAACTTGTCGGATAACAGGTTTTTTGTTGTTTTTTCTGCAACTGTGAAGTTTTATTGTATCTGTGTGTTCTGATTCGACTAAAATAAAAAGATATTCTCAGGCATTTTCAATTTTTAAATTTTCGTATAGTAGTGATTTTTTGGTATTCTAAATTAGGAAATGGGTTTTTATTTGTCAATCAATATGATATGTTTTAATTAACTATCAAATAAATAATCTCAAACGGTAAACTAAAATGCGCTAATAAGTAAGAAAAAATCGCTTATTTATTTTAAAATGTGCAAAAATAATGTGTTTGCTGATTATTACACCGAAATTGTTTCTTAAATTTGTAGCGATTTACAAAATGAGTACAAGTTTTTCTGTTATTTACATAAGGTTTAAAAACTGGTCATTTTTAATTTTCATGTCGTTGATTTGTATTTAAATATCAGAAATTCAATAGTATAGTACAATCTTAAATGTTTTTTATTATGAATGCTGACAATGTG
>CAYONE010000014.1:32128-60530 GCA_964405245.1 uncultured Paludibacter sp. | reverse complement strand
ACAACGGTTTTAGAGTTCAGATGCAGTACATCTTCAAAGGCTTTCATCATTTTTTTTCTGAGAATATTATAATCGAAACGCAATGCTTTGATTTTTTCCTTTGGTTGATTTTCTTTAATTGCATTATCAACATAATTTCGCAATTGCTTTAACTTATCGGTATAGTCTTTCAATGCTTTAGCCGGAATTGCATCCTGCAAATTCCAGGTAACAAAATATGCCTGACCCGGCTGCTGATAATGAGGCAAATTAGCCCTATGAAATTCTTTCTTTTCCATATTTTAAAATTTTGGTTGATAAAGATATTGAAATATTTTAAAAAATCGAAACTGTATAAGAAAAGAAATTAAGAAAGCGACAGGGAAGTCGCTTGTCCCTAACTATCCTAAAACTATCTTAAAACATAGGTTAACATGGGACAAGCGGTTTCCTTACCGCTTGAAAATATTATTAATTTAAAAAGAAAGCGACAGGGATGTCGCTTGTCCCTTGATTAGTATGAAAAAATGGTTTATAAGGGACAAGCGGTTTCCTTACCGCTTGAAAAAAAAAGCGACAGGGAAGTCGCTTGTCCCTAACTATCTTAAAATTATCCTAAAACTATCCGTAAACCCTTTCAACTAAAAATTTTATATTAAACCAAACTTATTTTAAATAAAAATCCCCCGATATATTTCTATACCGGGGGTAATTGAATTTTCGATAGCCGATGTCATTATCGTACCGTAAATTTTTGTATGTATGTTTGGTGGTTGCTGTTTGTCCTGCAATATTTTATAATCACAAAATTCGAGTCGCCTTTTATATAAATAACGGAACCTGTACCTTGAGCCAAGACCCTACCTTCTGCGCTGTACACCTTGTAAGCCACTTCCTCCGTGCTGCCGAATGTGCTACCCGACAACCTGTGTAACAATGTGCCCGTTGCCGATACCTCATTTATCCCGCTTACATCTTTTATGATGAGGGCTGATGGACAAGCTTCTGGCTGGTCTTCGCCGACTTGGGTGAAGAGCTCGTACTCTCAGTCCTTAAGACTAGTGAAAGACTGATCTTGTCCATTTCCTAGTATAGTACCGATCACTTCTCAGGTCGCTTTGGACTTGAGGGTATAGGTCACTCAGATGTTGGTGATAGGGAGGGTGATAGTTCTGCTTGCAGACTCGACTTCTGGGAAGGCACAGATGTATACAGGATCTTTTGTTGATCATTTTGCATTTCATGATCGATCCATTGTGCATCAAATTATTTTTGTTCCAGCTCAGACTACTTTTGTACTATCATTTGCCCCATCAGATAATACTGTTCCCTTTTCATCTTCTCGTCGATAGTAAGCCATATTTCATTTCGTATTTAGTGTGATAGGTGTGGATTTAGCTGTTCGGAAGACGTTTTTGTAAGGGGTCTCGCCGGGTTTGAGGATGGGTTCGGGGAGGGTAGTGATTTCACAACTTGCGTTGAGATGAACCACGATTGTTTTAGGTACTCAGTTTATTATACCTCTTACACTCCAACCTCAAGCATCTTTAGCAGTGAAATTCAAAATATCATCTGAGACATCTGTCTTTTGATTTTCATCATATGGTGCTGTATGGCGTTCTCGATTTCCTGTCCCTGGATCCATACCATCTACAGTCAAATACGTATCAGCTCCTGTCATAACGGAGACTCGATATTCTGGTGCGGATCCATCTGCACTTGTGAGTTTTGGTATAGAAAAAGGACGCTCTTTGGTATAATATCTTGGATCTATATCTGCTGTGTTTCCATCATCACTTATGGTATTTATGGATGCGCGCGCAAATCCATCCGGCCTTTGGCCACCTTCCTTTGTCAAGGAAGGACTTAGGGATTGCTGAAGATTGGTTGAATTTACAGAAGAATTATTGTCTGCTTTGGCTTGTCACAAGCTTGTAATAGTCATAACTACTCCCATAGCCATATATTTCGCCTTGGAGAAATGAATTAATAATGCCTTAAAGAACTTGGGCATTGAAAGAAAAAAGCTGTATGTGTTAAATGCGGGTTCGTTTATTGCTCCGATACAAGCAATAGCGAGTGGAGATTTGGCTGTTCAGATTTTATTCATACGCTATAACTGCAAACGATTTTTTTTGCGTGGCGTATATTTGCACATCAGCGCTTACTACAATCAGAAACTTACTTGCAAGCATTATTTACACGTTAATGGCTTATCAAAAAAAACAGGGGTACGGTTGGCTTTACAGGGTATCCCTACCCTTGCTCTTCCTAATCGCTCCTTTGCTTTACGCCAATGCGGTTGCTTTCTTGTTTCTCTACCGGAATACCTCTAAATTTGTGGGAGAAAAAATGGTTTAATGGGGACAAGCGGTTTCCTTACCGCTTGAAATTCTCCTTTAACCTTTTTTTTTCAAGCGACAGGGAAGTCGCTTGTCCCTTACTTAGTATGAAAAAATGGTTTAATGGGGACAAGCGGTTTCCTTACCGCTTGAGATTTTCCTTTAACCTTTTTTTTTCAAGCGACAGGGAAGTCGCTTGTCCCTTACTTGTTTTAAGAGGTTTTTTGCAGCGCGTTGAATGCCGATAAACACTAACCGCTGTTCCGCCTGTATTCTCGTGCTGAGGCTCGCATAGCCTCACCGCTGCTTTTGCTTGTGTTAATTAGCATTGCAGCCTTGGTTATTATTTTTGTTTTTTATTTATTTAACGTTGGCAAATGTAGAGAATAAAATTTTAACTTACAAGAGAATGAAGAAAAAAAGTTTGAAAAGTTTGAGGTTTGAGGTTTGAGGTTTTTTTTAACGAAAGCGACAAGGATTCCGACACTTCGGAACGCTTGTCGCTAACGATCTAATAATCTAACTATCCTAAAACTATCCAATAACTATCTTAAAACTTTTTATCATCCGCCAATCTTAACCTTAAAACCGACTTTTTCAAATTGCTTTTTCACTTCTTCGAGGTTTTTTTTATTCATCGATTTCATTTTAGGTAAAGTATTTTCAATTCCAAATCGCTCGTATTTATGCGATGCGGTACTGTGATAAGGGAGTAAATTTATACCCTCTACCGGATGTTCAAGTTGTCTCAGAAAAACAAGAATATCTCTTATATTGTTCTCTGTAAATGTAATTCCCGGTATCATCGGTATGCGAATCAGCACTTTACTCTTAATGTCAAGCAACCGGGTTAAATTTTCTAAGATAATTTTATTAGATACTCCGGTATATTTTTGGTGAAGTACATCGTTCATTATTTTCAAATCATACAGAAATAAATCCGTCCATTTTGCTGCTTTTTCCATAATTTCCCAGCGCGCATAACCCGAAGTATCCACAGCGGTATGCATTCCTGAATTTTTACAGGCCTTCAAGGCTTCGTTCAGGAACTCAGGCTGCATCAAAGGTTCACCGCCTGAAAAAGTCACTCCGCCACCCGATTCGTCCATAAAAATCTTTTCTTTTTCCAGTTCTTGCATCAGTACTCCGACCGAAATTTCGCGTCCTACAGTTTCGTTTTCAGTAAATATTTTGTTGCCAATGCGCACTGTTTTGGGCACTTCGCACAAGGCAGCGTTTATGCTTTCAGGGTTATGACACCAGGCACAGCGCAACGGACAACCTTTCAGAAATACTGTGGTTCGGATGCCCGGACCATCGTGAACCGCAAAACGTTTTATGTCGAAGATAATGCCCATGAAGAAATGTGCTAATATGCCAATAAGACAATATGCCAATAAGTTAATGTGCTAATATTACAATTAAAAAATAATGAAATGAATAAATTCCAACCTTGGATGTGTAGGAATATACTTAGTCGCTCTCTTTGAAGTCCCCTTTAGGGGATTTAGGGGGCAGGGGGTTGTTTCTAAATCATCCAGCACTCGTACAAACCCTTGCCGGATTTGTGGAGTTTGTTACCTTTATGTCGGGATGAAAATAACATTGGTGAAATTTAATGTAGATTGAGAGCGCTAAAATAAAATTTTTTTTTGAATTGTGTAATTTTTATAAGTAAAAACAGTGATATAGAATTTTATCCACCTTTATGAAAGTAAAATCATCTGTATTAACAGTTAATTCTTCTATTTTTGTAATAATCAATTTACACATCACAGAAAAAATGAAAAAATATTTTCGATATACACTGATTGTTTTTTTTATAACTGCAAACTTTTCATGTTTAATATCTCAGAATCAAGGAGATACAATTACTATTTCAGGCGCAAAATATAAACTTAAAAGCGCCAATCTGATAACCAATCCGGGATTTGAAGATGGTTTTACCGGATGGACAGATGCTACCACTTCGGCAGCTACACTTACTGCAACAAATTTCACTTTAATGACCTCAGGTGGAATTGGAAACTCAAATTATTTAGTGGGTACAAAAAATGAAAGTTCCACTGCAGCAGGCTCAATCGGCACAGGCTGGAGTATTACGGCAGGGAAAAAATATTATTTCTCTTATTTTATAAAATATCAGAATACTGCAACTGCTGCCGGAACCGAGGAATGGAGCAAAATTTCACTTACCAACAATAAAACATCCAATCTCGAACCTTTAATACTTTTAAATGGAGCAAAAGTGAATGGTAGTGGCGCATGGACTCAGAATGAAATAGTATTTACTAATTCAAATCCCGCCTATAGCTTTATAGTAGCACGTTTTCGTTGGCTTGGAGGAAGACTGGGATATGATAATTTTTCACTTTTCGAGGTGGAAGATGTGGTTAATGTTACCGACCTGCAAAATGTAATTGATGAAGCGCTGTCGCTTTACAAAGCAGAAACTGTGGGTGCTGAAGATTTTTTAGCGGCAATTCAAACTGCTCAAAGTTTTTTAAAGAGTCAATCAGCTACTGAAGTTTTAAAAGCAATTGCCGACCTAAAAAATGCAATAAACAATTACAAACTTAAAAATGCTACACCCGACAATCCACTGGATATGACCTATATGATTACAAATCCCGGATTTGACAGCAATACTCCTGGTGGTTGGAAAGGAATAGGCACAATCAACTATCATGTTGTGGAATTTTATCAGCGCACGTTCAATATGCATCAGAAAATTGCCGGACTTCCTTCCGGAAAATATGTATTGAAAGCGCAGGGTTTCGAAAGACCGAAAGCAAATGATGGTGGTGCGGCATATCGTGCAGGAACGGAACAAATTTCAGCTGTTTTTTATGCGAAAACAAATAGTTTTCCGCAAAAAAACAGCTTGTTTAAATCAATTTATCAACAAACCTACACAGGCTCAGGTTCGCTTGGCGGATATGTAAATACCATGGCTGCTGCCGAAACACTATTGGCAAATGCCAACAGATTCTACGATGTAACTGTTTCGGAAATTTTGTTGAATGCAGGCGACACGCTCACGATTGGTGCCCGCAGCGATTTTCAACAATCGGGTTATTGGGCTTTGTTCGATAATTTCCGTTTGGAATATCACGGAAGTTTTGACACGCTCGATTTAAAAAATTCTTTACTGCATCAGGTTGAAATAGCTGAGGAACAACTTACCAAAAAGATACAAAATACAGTTCGTGCAAGTCTTAACAGTTCTATAACTGAATCACAAAAGGCATTAAATACAGTTCCGCTTGATTTTTCCAAGCTTTCGACTGCAAACTACCTTATCAACACAGCTATTGATAACAGCAGAACATCAGTTGCAACATTTAATATGTTGCAAGGTTTGATTAACGAAGCTGAGCAAATTTCCGGATCTTTAAGCGTAGCCAAACAACAAAGTTTAGCCACTGTGCTTACCACAGCCCGAAATTTAGTGGACGATTTGGATGCTACCACATCGGCACTCAACAAATCAATTGCCGATATTTCATCATTAATATTTAAGAAAATTTATGTGCCTACCTGGATGCTGGGAAATGTAAATCTCGAAACCAACACCTGGAGCATGTCGCGCAGCAAACAGTCGCGCAACTGGATAGTATTTTGGGAGCCGGGTTATGGCGAGGATCCCTCAGTACTGGCAGATGGAAATTATCGCATCAATATAGATGAATTACTTCGTGTGGCTGAAATGAGCTTCGATTTTTATACCGATTCCCTGAAATTTATAAAACGCAGGAACTCGAAAACCGATAATTATAAAATGATAATCCGACTGCGCTATACCCGTGATTGGGAAGCCACTGGCTCTGGAGTTGATGATTTGATAGGTTTGCTTACGCTCACTGCATGGTCGGCACAGGTAGGCGGACATACGCTTGCACACGAAGTGGGGCATTGCTTTCAATATCAAACACACTGCGACAATAATAATCAGAACGGATGGATGTATGGATTTGGCGCTAATGCTTCAGGAGGAAACGGCTGGTGGGAACAATGCGCTCAATGGCAGGCTTTCAAAGTGTATCCTGCGCAACAGTTTACCGATGGGCGTTTTACGAATTATCTGAACACGGCTCATAAGCATATTTTACACGAAGCGCCCCGATACGACAATTATTTTATTCAGGATTTCTGGACTTACAAACACGGCATGGATTTTATCGGGAAATTATGGAACCAGTCAGTAAAACCTGAAGATCCTGTGGAAGTTTATAAACGTATCACCAAAATTACACAAGCGCAGTTCAACGATGAAATGTACGAACATGCTGCACGCTTTACCACTTGGGATATTCCTGCTTTAATTTCTGCTGGAACATCGAGAATTAGTTCACGTCCGCAAACAAAAATGAACAATGCAGGTGATAATTACTGGAATGTAGATGCGAGCGTTTGTCCTGAAAATTACGGTTACAATGCCATAAAAATAAATGCTCCTACGAAAGCAACTACAGTATCGGCATATTTCGAGGGAAAAGCCGGAATGGATGGTTTCCGTAAAAACTATGTTACTTCAGCAGGTTGGCGATATGGCTTTGTGGCCTTGCTTACCAATAATACACGTGTTTACAGCGAAACAGGTTCTGCAAGTTACAACATAACAAAAGATACGTTGCACTTTAACGTACCCGACAATTGCAAACAACTCTGGCTGGTTGTTTCCGGCGCTCCGTCAGTGCACTGGCGGCATGCCTGGGACGATGACGATAGCAACGATGAACAATGGCCTTATCAGGTGAAATTTAACAACACCAATTTACTCGGATATCAGAATGTAGTAAACAGTGTAAAACCTGATTTTGCTGATAATATTTTGATTTATAACTTAGATAATAAATTACATATAAAATATTTACCTTATAATTCAAATGTAAAAATTTACAACTCATCAGGAATTTGTATATTACACGAAAAGCCTGAAAACGATGGAATGACAATTTCACTTCCGAATGGAATTTATATAATAAATATATACGACAATAAAAACAGCTACAATCATAAAGTAGTTGTAAAATAATCTTTATGAAACAAATCATTATTATTTCAGCATTTTTTTTTAGTGTAATCCGAATAATCCCGGCACAGCAAGCTGTCGAAAAACAAAAGTTCGAAGGATATTTATTTGCATACTTCGAGGGTGGTGGTAAAGGTCGCGAGCGTGAACAAATCCGTTTTGCGGTAAGTGAAAATGCTGTAAACTGGTTTGCACTGAATCAGAATCAGCCCGTGCTCCGTTCGGAAGCAATTTCGCAGACAGGTGGTGTGCGCGATCCGCATATTTTGCGTGGCGAAGATGGCAAAAGCTTTTTCATGGTAGCAACTGATATGTTTACCCACCGCAACGGTTGGGACAACAATCCGGGAATTGTGATGCTTCGGTCAGATAATCTGCTCGACTGGAAACACAGCATTATCAGTCTCGAAAAACTCTACCCCAAAAATTTTAAAAATGTAAAATGGGTATGGGCGCCACAAACCATTTTCGACCCCAAAGTAAAAAAATATCTGGTTTATTTCACCGTTCGCTTCCACAACGATGAAAAACTTGATTTCTACTCTGCTTATGCCAATAAGGATTTCAGCGGATTTGAAAAAGAGCCTAAACTCATGTTCCGCGCTAAATATGGCGCTATAGATGGCGATATTATTTACAAAGATGGCTTATATCACTTCTTTTATAAAGGAAATACAAAGGATGCCAACGGAAAGGAAGTGAAAAACGGCATTCAAAAAGCAGTGAGCAAATCGCTTCAGGGACCTTGGGTTGAAGATTTTAAATATCTTGATGCTTATGCAGCCAAAGGAGTTGCTGTTGAAGGTTCGAGTGTATTCAAATTGAATAATTCAGATGAATATTTTCTGATGTACGATTTGTACAAAGATAAGCGTTTCGAATTTCAGCGTTCAACGGATTTATACAATTTCTCTGCCGAACCCGAATCGTTCACCAAAAACTTTGCTCCACGCCATGGAAGCGTTATCAGCATTACAAGGAACGAAGCCAGACACCTGCAAGCGCGTTGGGGTGGTGTGCCCGAAACGCTTTTAGAACCCACAAGTGATGCCGATTTACATCGATTTGAAGTGAAAGGCAATCCGATAATTAAGCACAAATTTACTGCAGACCCTGCTTCTTTAGTGAAAGGCGATACACTTTGGCTGTTTACCGGACACGATTATGCCGGCAATCAGCGAAATTATAAGATGAAAGACTGGCTGGTGTTTTCCACTACCGATATGAAAACGTTCACTGAACATCCTGTGCCTCTGAAAATTACTGACTTTACCTGGGCAAAGAGCGGCGATGCTTATGCGGGACATGTGACTGAGCGAAACGGAAAATACTACTGGTATATCAGCACTAACTGGACAGGAATTGGTGTGGCTGTTTCCGACCGTCCGCAAGGACCGTATAAAGATGCGCTGGGAAAACCGCTACTAACCAATAAAGATTGTTACGATTCTTCGCACTCATGGGTATGCATCGATCCAGCCATTTTTACCGACAACGATGGTACTCCCTGGATTTTCTGGGGTAACCGCGAATGTTACTATGCTAAGCTGAAAGATAATATGATTGAAATAGATGGCAAAATCCGCAAAATCGATTTCGCGGGTATCAGTTTTACCGAAGCGCCATGGGTGCACAAATACAATGGCAAGTATTACCTCACTTATGCCACTGAATTTCCCGAGAAAATTGCTTATGCTATGGCCGATAATATTCAGGGACCGTGGGAATACAAAGGGATTCTGAATGAAATTGCCGGAAACAGTAACACCAATCATCAGGGAATCATTGAGTTTAAAGGTCAGTGGTATTTTATTTATCACAATGGTGGCATTAATACTGATGGCGGAAGTTACAGCCGCTCGGTATGTATTGATAAATTATACTATAATGCCGATGGCACTATCAAAAGAATCGTAATGACTACGGAAGGAGTGCAATAAAAATAAAAATTATTAGAAATATATTGAAGATCTTTTACCGCAATACCAATTGCCGGAACCCTCATTTAGGATTCCGGTTTTTCTTTACCAATACTTCCCTGTAATTACTTTTATCTGAAATTAACTCAATAACATATAAGCCTTCAGGAAGTCCCGACAAATCAAGTTGATGAATGTTTTTAATGCGTTTTTTTGATAAAACTGGAACTCCGGTAATATCTCGAACAATTAAAATGTAGTTTTCATCTCTCGCACAATAAACACTTACAACCTCACTTGCAGGATTTGGATAAATAGAAATAATATTTTGCGACATCGATGAATATTTAGTTGATAAATTATCTGTTACTGTAATTTCACATTCACAAGTGTCCGAATTTCCGGCAATATCTTTGGCAATCCATTTTAGAGCTGTAGTTCCTTTTGGCAACGCTGCGCCTTCTAATGTTGAATCAGCATTTACGCTATTGGTAATTTCTGCAAGTTCGCAATTATCAAATGTGTTTAAAAGATCAAATTCATTACCCTGCACAAGATAAGTACCATCGATATTTGTTTTCACAGTCTGATTTGGCGGGCAAGTAATTTGTGGTTTTGTGATATCTTTTATTTCGACTGTTTGCTGTTGTGTACTAACACGTCCCTGGTTACCAACATAAGTCCAAGTGAGTGTATAAACTCCCTGCGTATCATAGTAAAGTGGGTCGTTTGTGGTTCCAGAAATTTTTCCAATACAATAATCAATTGCAGTGGGTTTTGTTGTTATTTCAACGCTGCATTCACCTGAAATTATTGGCAAGTTTGCCTGGTCGGGCACCGGCGGTACGGGTGCAGTAACTTCAAGTGTGAAAGTATGCGATTTAGTTGACGAACAGGCTGTTTTAGCCCTGATTTGAACATCGAACAAATCCTCATAATTCGGTGTGGTTCCAGAGTAAGTTCGCGTTGCAGCATTGTACGAAGCCCATGAAGGTTTTGTACCCGTAGAGTAAACGATTTCACTACCATCAGAAACGGTAAATACATCGTTGGGAATAGTGAACTCCCAGTAACAATTTGTTGCTTTAATCTGCCTTTTAATAGGATTAACAATCTGAGGTGATTCTGTCATTACATAAACAGTAAAATTGGTACTTATTTCTCCATTACAACGGTCAGTGGCTGTTACTTTTAGGGGAAATTCAAGCGGACAGTTTTCGGGAGCTGTTCCATGTATTTTAAATTCGATTGGATCAAATGTGATCCAGTCAGGAAGATGGTCATCATAAGTATTGGTTAATTTGAGTTCTAATTCTTCAAATGGTCTGTCGTCTTTGATTGTTGCTTTATCCAAATCGTAGGAGAAGACAGTCCCGGGAACATACGCAACACTTGGTATTGGTTTCGTTATATAAGGAGCCGAATCGCTTACAGACAGGAAAAACCCACAAGAGATAGTTTCGCCACATGCATAAGATATAAAAATATTAATTGTGGTACTGTAATTACAAAACTCCGGAGCAATGCCCCAGTATCTTAAACTAGTGGGTGTTGTTTCAAAGTTGAGCCAATCTGGTAATCTACTGCTGCCTCTTTCTTTTGATGTAAAATACAATTCACATTTTTCTTCATCGGCAAAATTACTGCGGGGAACTTCAAACTCGAATGGTAATCCCGAGGCAAGACGACTGGGATCAGGTTCACGTATTATCTTTGGAGTTTTATTTTTTATCATAAGATTGAATTCGGTAAAAATATCGGCATCACATGCATCCTTAGCCTTAACTTTTACCAAAATGGTATCGGCACACCAATTGCAGGGTACAAATCCACTGTAACTTAAATTTGACGCATCAAACACTAACCATTCAGGCAAAGTACTATCGTTTTTAAGAGAAGATGTATAAGTTAAATTATCACGACCATTATTATCATCGGGATAATCATCCGAAAACAAATCAACCGGCAGCTGAAATGCAAAATTATCGCCAGAAAAAACAGCAACATCTCCGACTGTAGCATTTACAACAGGCGCTGAATTGGCAGCGCTTGATGCAATTTCAAAATCGACAAAAGAGATATCGTTACATTCATTATAGGCTTCGAATCTTATTTTATGTGGTTTGTTTGCACAGGTGTAAGGTAGTTTTCCTGAAAAATCAAATTCGGTTGCAATCTCAGTAACACTAAGTCATTCAGGCAATTGATTCGAAAAATAACTTGAATCGGGTGCTGCATATAACACTCTGTATTTTATTTCATTCCCGTTGAGGTCGGTAAAAATATCTTTTATTTCAGTAAATGAAAAAACTTCTCCGATATCAAAAACCCTGTCTGCGGGAATTCGCACTAAAGCGGGAGGAACTTTGCATTCCGACTGAATATTGACTGTAAATTCACAGAAAGAAGTATTATCAGCTTTATCAGTAATTTCCCATTTTACAATTGTAACACCTTTATGAAATCGCGCTCCCTCAAGTGTGCCGGAATTATTAAAATTATTTCTCAATAATTTGATTTCACAATTTTCAGTAACACTTACCGGATCGAATTCCTGTTCTACAACTATATAAACAGAATCCGTTTTAGCAGTCACTTTTGTTACACTATCGCAACAAACAATTACAGGCGGAATTTTATCTTCAATTTTAATTTTTTGATTTTGTGTTGTTACATTTCCCTTAGCATCGGTATAGGTCCAAATTATTAACGTTTCACCCTGAGAGTTAATCGGGAGGCTTGCATTGTGTATTCCTGCCACAGTTCCGGAGCAATTGTCTGAAGCACTTTGAGCCGGAATATCTGTAACTTCACACTCTGAAATAATATCAGGCAGTTCAGCCACATCAGGCACCGGACTTTCAAAATCGATATTGCAATCTTTAAAAAAGTTGCCGTTTTGACCATTCTTAAGCTCAAAATTGTTTAAAATTCCATGAAAATTATTCGCTGTCATATCCGGCAGAATTCCAACCGCAGTATTGTCGCCTTCAGAGATTCCACGATTAAAATTATAATAAGCCAGCAGGTAAGGAGATGTTTCAGATATTTCACGATACATGTTTTCCCGAATTTGATCAATATTTCGTTCTGCTGACCAAAATCTTAATTCATCGATATGTCCTGCAAAAAAATTGGTTATATAATTTTTTGAACCTCCAATCCATAATGGAATAGTATTCGAAAGCATTTGCCCGGTTTGAGCTCCTATAAATTCACCGTTAAGATACATTTTTAACGTGTCTGAATCATAAGTCATAGCTAAATGATACCATTGTTTTAATGACACGGGCGCTTCCACTACTTTCCATGAACCAGTTCCGATGATTGCCTTTATCATACCGTTGCTGTACTCAATTGTGTAACCGCTACGGACGCCCGAAGTATTCGTATGTTTCGATATAACATCACCCTGTTTATCTAACTGCACATTGAACCATGTTTCTATGGTAAAGTGAGTTGAAAAATCAAAAACTGAGCTGTTTGATAAATCTATGTAATCATCGCCTTCGAAAGAAAGCGCATTACTACCGGTAAAGGAATTAATTGCCAGTCTGTGGGAGTTGTTTGTTTGAACAGGATCTGTTGGGGAATGAGCAAAAACTGATAATGTGTCAATTCCTGCCTGCAACAAATCGATAGTTTCTGAAAATGTAAATATTTGCTTTTGTGCAGGTAAAATCGTTCCTGAAAAAATTTCATTTACAGATTTTTCTCTGAACTGAAAATTTAAATTTAATCCGGCAACTTCTTCTGATCCGTTATTAGAGATAATAACACGGACAGGCATAGCTGAGCTTAAGTTTTTCACATAAATACTTTTATCAATTTCAACAGATAAATCCACACCTTCATTACCTTCGTTTTGTTGATTCAGGTTTTTGTTCAGAGATGGGAAAACACCAAAATTGACTAAAAGCAATAAAGCAGCAAAAATTGATTTAAAGTTTAAAATTAAATCCATTTTACACTGTATCAATTATTAAACAATCAATTATTTCAAATATGATTTTCAAATATACAAAGAAAACCATAATATATGCAAAAATAAAAATTTTTCTGTAAACAAACACCTTTTCTATCCATCATAATGAAATAAAAAAAGCCGGAATTCTTTGGAATCCGACTTTTTTTTAAAAAAAATTTATGTCTAAATAATTTATGCGAGTCTTGCCTTCAGATCTTCGTATTGTTTTTTCAATTCTGCAGGCAGTGAATCGCCAAACTGAGCTTGATGTTCGGCTATCAGTTCACATTCGTCTAACCAAAGATTTTTGTCCACTTCGAGTAAAGCATCCATTAATTCAGCTTGTCCATCGAGTCCGTTGATATTAATATCTTCTTTTTTCGGAACAAAACCAATCGGAGTTTCCACTGCATCAACATTACCCATTACACGGTCGATAATCCAGCCCAAAACGCGGATATTATCGCCATAACCAGGCCACAACCATTTTCCTTCAGGCGATTTGCGGAACCAGTTAACGTTGAAAATCAAAGGCAGTTTGCTTTTATCAGGAGCATTTTCGCCAATGCTTACCCAATGTCCGAAGTAGTCACCCATGTTATAACCGCAGAAAGGCAACATTGCAAACGGGTCGCGACGAACACCGGCTTTTAAACCGATAGCGGCAGCAGTTACTTCAGAACCTACAATTGATCCCATGAATACGCCATGGTTCCAGTCGAATGCCTGATAAACAAGCGGAACTGTACTTGGACGACGTCCTCCGAAAAGAATAGCCGAAATAGGCACACCTGCGGGATCTTCCCATGCAGGGTCAACGCACGGACACTGACTTGCCGGTGCAGTAAAGCGCGCGTTAGGATGCGCTACTGGTTCGCCTTTAGCTGGGTCATAAACACGATCCTTCCAATCAATTGTTCCTGCAGGACAATCCCAACCAATACCTTCCCACCAAATATCTTTATCGGGAGTTACACCAACATTCGTAAAAATGGTATTCTTATCGGCACTGTGCATAGCGTTCGGGTTTGTTTCGGCCGAAGTAAACGGAGCAACACCAAAGAATCCGGCTTCCGGATTAATAGCGCGAAGTACTCCGTTTTGGTCAAATTTCATCCATGCAATATCATCACCAACAGTTTCAACTTTATAACCCGGAATAGTTGGAATGAGCATAGCCAGGTTAGTCTTACCACAAGCACTTGGGAATGCGGCTGCAATGTATTTTTTCTCACCTTTCGGATTTGTAATACCCATGATAAGCATGTGTTCAGCAAGCCAGCCTTCGCGTTTTGCCATATTTGAAGCAATACGAAGCGCGAGACATTTTTTACCAAGCAGAGCGTTGCCTCCGTAACCCGAACCATACGACCAGATTTCGTTAGTTTCAGGGAAATGTGAAATGTATTTATCATCGATATTGGAAGCACACGGCCAGCGTACATCTTTCTGACCCGGTTCAAGTGGTGACCCTACCGAGTGAATACAGGGAATAAATTCATCGTTACCTAAAACGTCCAGCACAGCTTGTCCCATTCGAGTCATAATGCGCATATTTACAACCACATAAGGCGAATCGGTTAGTTCAATTCCTATTTTGGCAATGTTTGAACCCAAAGGACCCATGCTGAAAGGAATTACATACATAGTGCGTCCTTTCATGCAACCTTTATATTTTTCGAGCATAGCTGCTTTCATTTCAGCCGGAGCACTCCAGTTGTTGGTTGGACCTGCATCTTCTTTCTTTTCGGTGCAGATAAAAGTACGGTTTTCAACACGGGCTACGTCGCTCGGATCACTGTTGAATGCGTAGCTTCCGGGGCGTTTTTCATCGTTTAGTTTAACTGCGGCACCCGATGCTACCATTTCGTCGAGCAATCGCTGATTTTCCTCTACTGATCCGTTGCACCAGTAAACTTTTTCGGGTTGACAAATTTCTGCCCATTCTTTAACCCAGTTCTGAAGTTTGATGTTCTGTGTCATTTTTTTAAATTTTGGATATTATTTTTTTACGATTTACCTTTTGAGTTTTTTATATACCGATAACTTTTGCAAGTTAAGTAAAGTGGGATTTTCAATCTATTTTCAGATTGAATTTTTCAGAGTGCAAAATTACTACTTTATTTCCGATAAACAATAATTAATTAAAGAAATTTTTCTTCATTTGCGCATAAAAAATCATTATCAAAACAATTAATGCATTTATATTGATTTTTAATACATTTATTGCGGTAATTTAAATAATTATTCGATAACGGCATGGTTTCCTATTGCATTTTCACATAATATTCATAACTAAAAAAACAAAATCTTTATATAATGTTTTGAAAAAAACAATTTCGCTTCGGGCTTGAGACAAATGAAAGATAAAAAATAGTAATTTTGTACCAAAACCGGCGTTAATAAAAAAATGTTGATATTTAGATAAATAATTTTTCAAAAAAATGACAAATACCAATTACAATTAGTACAAATAAAACTAAAACAATAATTCAGATTTTATATTATAATTCAATTATAACAAAAGATGAAAATAAGAATAGTAAACCAATCGAAACATTCGCTTCCGGAATATGCAACTGAACATTCGGCAGGCATAGATTTACGTGCTAATCTGAACGAACCTGTAAAAATGAAACCACTCGAACGAAAACTTATTCCTACAGGTTTGTTTATCGAATTGCCCGAAGGTTACGAAGCTCAAATACGTCCGCGCAGCGGATTAGCTATTAAAAAAGGCATCACTGTTCTAAACTCCCCCGGAACAATTGATGCGGATTATCGTGGAGAGATTTGTGTAATTCTGATAAATCTTTCATCAGAAGATTTTATAATAAACGATGGCGAACGTATTTGCCAAATGATAATTGCCCGTCACGAAAAAGCTGAATGGATTGAAACCGATTCACTCAATGAAACTTCGCGCGGTGATGGAGGATTCGGGCATACCGGCAAACATTGATGATTCCGAAAATTGAAAGCTACAAATAATTTACTGATGATTAAAACCAAAATAATATTTTTCCTGTTATTAGCATCGTTGCTAATCGCATGTTCATCCAAGAAAACAATAACGGTAAAACCGGAGTTTAATATACTTCTTACTGATACAGAAAAAAAAGCCTTTGACTACTATTTTTATGAAGCTTTGCGGTTACGTGAAGACCGTAAATACGATGAAGCCATTGAAGCGTTGCGAATGTGCTCTATGATTGACTCAACGGATGCCGGTGTTAATTCCGAACTAGGACTGCTACATGCTTATCTCAACCAGTATGATGAAGCTAAAAGTTATCTTGAAAAGGCTGTTAATGCCGAACCAGACAATTGGTGGTACAATCTCAGACTTATAAATGTATATCGCGAAACAGAAAACCATACAAAAGCGGTAGCGCTTGCCGAAAGTCTTAAACAACGATTTCCGAACAAGGAGGAAGTTTATGATATTCTGATTGCTGTTTACAAGCAAAGCGGAGATTTTAAAAAAGCTATAGCTGCTTACGATAAAATTGAATCAATAGCAGGGATTGATGAAACAACATCGTTTGAAAAATTCAGATTGTATTTGGAATTGAATCTTCTGAAAAAAGGAATTACCGAAATTGATAAGTTAATTCGTAAATTCCCTGAAGAATCTCGTTACAAAGTACTAAGGGGAGATATTTATATGCAACAGAAAATGCCTGAAAAAGCATTTGAATTGTACAACAATATACTTACCAACGACCCAGACAACCCACATGTATATATTTCGCTATCGGAGTATTATGAGAAAAGAAACGAATCGGGAAAAGCTACGGAGGCAATTCTTAAAGCGCTGAAAAGTGAGCGCTTCGGAGTTGAAGAAAAAGTTCAGATTTTGGGTCAATATGCTCAAAATCTGATGAAAGACTCAACCCGTTTCAGCGAAACTGAATCGCTTTTCAAACTGTTAACCGACCGTTATCCTCTCGAAGAACAGGTTCATAACTATTACTCGGTATTTCTGCAATTTCAAAAACGAATTCCTGAGGCAATTTCCGAAATTGAAACAATGCTGAATATTAACCCGAAAAACGAGCAATCGTGGATTCAGTTAATACAGCTGCATTACTCGGAAAAGAAACTTGAACAGGTTGTGGAAATTACGAAACGCGCTGCCATAGAGCTGCCCGAAACAAGTCAGTGGTATTATTATCGGGCAATATCTGAGTTTCAACTTGAACGTTATCCTGAAACAATTGAAGCTTGCAAATCAGGCATCAACATATTAAAACAAACAGAAAACTCACTCAAAAGCGATTTTCACTCCTTAATGGGCGACTGCTGGTTTAAACTTGGCGAAAAAGATTCAGCTTTTGCTCAGTACGAAAATTCTCTGAAGTTTAATCCTCAGAACGTTGTGGTTTTAAACAATTACGCATATTATTTGTCATTAGATAAAAAAGACCTGAAAAAAGCTGAGCGTATGAGCGCAATTACTGTTGAGAAAGAACCAAAAAACAGCACATATCTCGATACTTACGCATGGATTTTTTATCAGCAGGGAAATTATGTGTTGGCAAAATTTTACATTGAGCGAGCCATCAGCCAACTTTCGCCTGATTATGATCCCGGTGTGATACTCGAACATTATGGTGATATACTTTGGATGAACAACGAAGATAAAAAGGCTATGGAAATGTGGCAAAAGTCACTTGAATCGGGGAATGACACAGAAGAATTAAAACAAAAAATTGAAAACAAAGGTTGGACAAGATAACTTATACTTATGAATAAAAATCTCAGACTTTTACTGATATTTTCAGTAATACTCCTTGCAAGTTCTTGTAAAACGAAACAACAAATAAAATTATCAGAATCTTCAAAAACTGATAATGTTTCAGTATTGATTAAAAACGTTCATGAAACTGAACCTCGTTTTACAACCGCAAATATCAGCAAAATGAGCCTGAGTTTTGCTTTTGATAACCGAAAATACAACAACATTTCAGCAAGTTGCAAGATAATTCGCGATACAGCAATTTTTGTTTCCATCCAACCGGTATTTGGTATAGAACTTTTCAGTATGGAAATAAATCCTGATAGTATTACCATTTTCGATAAAATGAACCGCAGATATTTCTCTGCTTCATATATGTATATCACTCAAAAAACAGGAATTCCGATAAATTTTCAGAACATTCAAGCTATCTTAACCAAAAACCTTTTTAGTGTTGGAGAAACAGAGATAAAACCTCCGCTACTTAAAGCAGGCAAAACTCCTGATGGAAAACAAAATTTAATGTATCAATCAGGTAAAATTATTCAGGAAAGCACAGTTTTACCGAATTACGAAATTGAAAGTGTAAATCTCACTTCAACAGACGCAAAACATCGCACAACCGTAAAATACGGACTAAATCAATTTTGGGATAAAACCCCCTTTCCTCAAAAAGTATCGATATCGGGTAATATGAACAAACAACTGTTTAATGCTGAAATTGAAATAATCAGAGCTTCATTCAACATTCCTTTAAAACTAAAACCCGCTTCGAAAACAAATCTTACGCGCGGAAACATTGAACAATTACTCAGTAAATAATTAAAATGCAGATGATGAGAAAATTTTTTTATATTATATTGATAGCGATGATTTTACCTTCGTTAATGCAGGCACAATCTGTTTCAGATCTTGAGAATCAACGAAAAGAGGCGTTAAAGGAGCTCGAAACAATGAATAAGATGCTCAATGAAACAAAAAAATCGCAACGAAGCAGCTTAAACAAACTATCGATACTTAACAAAAATATTCAGGAAAGAAAAAAACTCATTGAAAGAATCGGAACTGAAATATCAAAACTCGATTCTGAAGTTAATCGCCTCAGTCGTGAACGGCGTACGCTTAATAACCGGCTAACAACTCTTAAAAAAGATTATGCGCGAATGATTCAGGAAGCGTATATAAACCGAAGTGTATATTCAAAAATAATGTTTATTCTATCTGCCGAAACTTTCGATCAATCATACAGACGTATGCGTTATCTGCAGGAATACGCTAATTTCAGAAAAATTCAGGTAGCGCAAATTCAGAAAACAACAGAGGAACTGAATAAAAAAACCGAAGAACTGAACAAAACCAGACTAACCAAAACAGAGGTTGTAAAAAGCAAGCAAACTGAAACTCAAAAACTCACCGACGATCAAAAAAAGGAAAATGTAGTACTGATCGATTTGAAGAAAAAAGAAAAAAAACTTCAGGCCGATGTAAAAGTTCAGCAACGAAAAGCAAACGAACTGAACAACAAAATTCAACGTTTGATTGCTGAAGAAATTCGCAAAGCCGAAGAAGCACAGAAAAAGAAAGAACAGAAACAAACTGCTACCGAAAAAAAATCGACCAAGCCTGCAACTACGCCAAAAAGTACAACAGCTGCTACTTCAACATTGACAAAAGAAGAAGCTTTGATTTCCGGGAATTTTGCAGGAAACTCAGGACGATTGCCTTGGCCAACCGACCGCGGATTTATCAGCGGACACTATGGAGTACAGCCTCATCCTGTACTGAAACACGTTACCACAAACAACAAAGGTATTTACATACAAACACCGTCAGGTACTAATGCCCGTGCAGTTTTCGAAGGTGAAGTTACACAGCGTTTTTCAATTCCCGGAAGCAATAATGCGGTTATCATAAAACATGGCGATTACAGAACTGTATATGCCAATCTTACAAGTATTTATGTGAATGTTGGCGACAAAGTAAGTGCAAAACAATCCATCGGAAAAATTTACACCGATGATGAAAACGATAATAAAACAGAATTATATTTTCAGATTTGGAAAGGTAAACAATTATTGAATCCTGAAAGCTGGATTGCAAAATAGTTGATAAAGTTCTTGAGTTTACAGAGGTTTTTAAGTTTATGGAGTTCATAAAGTTTATTTAGAATGAGAAATATTTATTCCACAAAACAGAAAACCTATAAACTAATTAGCTTTATGAACTCTATAAACTACATGAACTGATTAACCAAAAACACAAAAAAAGGAATGGAAGAATTAAATATTACACAGCAGGTTGATTACGGCGATAGCAATATTATCACCCTCGAAGGTTTG
Source organism: uncultured Paludibacter sp. (assembly GCA_964405245.1). GTDB lineage: Bacteria > Bacteroidota > Bacteroidia > Bacteroidales > Paludibacteraceae > Paludibacter. Next base: position 40,208 of record CAYONE010000014.1, on the reverse strand, counting down.
GAACATGTACGCCGGCGTCCGGGTATGTATATCGGTAAATTGGGCGATGGCAGTCATGCCGACGATGGTATTTATGTTTTGCTCAAAGAAGTGCTCGATAACTGTATTGATGAATATCGCATGGGCGCAGGCAAAACGGTGGAAGTAACCATACACGATAAACATGTTGAAGTTCGCGATTACGGACGCGGAATTCCGCTTGGTAAAATGATTGAAGCCGTTTCGATAATGAATACCGGTGGTAAATACGACTCAAAAGCTTTTAAAAAATCGGTTGGATTGAATGGTGTAGGAACAAAAGCGGTGAATGCGCTTTCATCGAAATTCATCGTGCAAAGTTTTCGCGAAGGACAAACCCGCAAAGCTGAGTTTGAAATGGGAAAACTTGTTGCTGATAGCAATATTCTAACTCAAAATGGCGACAGAGGCACATATATCTATTTTGAGCCCGATCCTATCATGTTCGAAAACTATAGCTATCGCGATGAGTTTATCGAAACAATGATGCGTAACTACGCTTATCTGAATACGGGACTTACGCTTATTTACAACGGCAAAAAAATAATTTCGAAAAACGGACTGCTCGATTTGCTGAACGAAAATCTTACTTCCGATCCGCTTTATCCAATAATTCACCTTAAGGGAGAAGACATAGAAATTGCATTTACCCACAGCGATCAATACGGCGAAGAATATTATTCATTCGTAAACGGACAACATACCACACAGGGTGGAACACACCAAAGCGCTTTTCGCGAAGCTGTAGCACGCACGATTAAAGAATTTTACAATAAAAATCAAGAACTGTCAGATATTAGAAACGGACTGATTGCCGCAGTAGCTATTAGCGTGGAAGAGCCAGTTTTCGAAAGTCAGACAAAAACAAAGCTCGGCTCCCGCGATATTTCGAAAGATGGAATTTCAGTAAATAAATTCATCTCCGATTTCCTGAAAAAGGAATTAGACAATTACCTGCATCGCAATTCTGATACTTCAGCAACGCTTTTACAAAAAATTCAGGACTCTGAAAAAGAGCGTAAAGCTATTGCCGGCGTAACCAAACTTGCCCGCGAACGTGCCAAAAAAGTGAACCTGCATAATAAAAAATTGCGCGACTGTAGGTATCATTACAACGAAACGCTGACAAAAGATGAAAAGAAAAACGAAATGATTGAAAATTCGTGTATTTTTATCACCGAGGGCGATTCGGCAAGCGGCTCAATAACCAAAAGTCGGGATGTGAATACGCAGGCTGTTTTCAGTTTACGCGGAAAACCGCTCAACAGTTACGGGCTGACAAAGAAAATTGTATATGAAAACGAGGAATTCAATCTTCTGCAAGCGGCATTGAATATTGAAGATGGAATTGAAGGTTTGCGCTACAATAAAGTAATTGTTGCCACCGATGCCGATGTGGATGGAATGCATATCCGGCTCTTGCTTATTACTTTCTTCCTTCAATTTTTTCCAGATTTGATAAAAAAAGGGCATGTATTTATACTTCAAACACCGCTTTTCCGTGTTCGCAACAAAAAGGAAACGATATATTGTTATTCTGAAGAAGAACGACTTGCAGCAATGGCGAAATTAGGAGCAAATCCCGAAATTACCAGATTTAAAGGTTTGGGTGAAATTTCACCCGACGAATTCAAACATTTTATTGGTAAAGATATTCGCCTCGATCAGGTAAGCCTGAAAAAAGAAGATGCCGTTCAGGATTTACTTTCGTTCTATATGGGGAAAAACACTTCGGAACGCCAGAATTTTATAATAGAGAATCTGGTGGTAGAGGAAGATGTGTAAAAAGCCCACTAAATCCCCCACAGAGGAACTTTTAAGTTTGATTTGATTTAGCTTTCTAACTTTTAAAAAGATGAATTTTACCGATTTAGCAATTCAGATTGAACAGACTTCGCAAGCCATGCAGCAAGGCGCATTGGTGTCGGTGAATACACATCTAACCATTCGCAATTGGTTGATTGGTTTTCATATTGTAGAATTTGAGCAAAAAGGCGAAGACCGTGCAAAATATGGTGAAAAGCTTCTCCAAAATTTGGCTGACAGGTTGAATGAGGATGGATTTTCTTATCGAAATCTGAATTTATTTAGAAAATTTTTCATAACCTACCCGAACCTTTCTGATTATATTCGAAAATTCTTGCAACTTCCAGAATATGAGAATAATGGAATTCTGCAGACAGTGTCTGCAGAATTGAATGGCAATATATCGCCAAGCGGACAGACAATGCCTACCCAATTAAAAGAAGGAATTCCCCCAATTTGGCAATCAGCGATTGCCAAATCAGATAATGATGGTTTATCAATTTGGCAGACACCGTCTGCCAAATCATATAGTACTGATATAGAAAGTCATAAAAGCATACATATCCCTTCCGACAAGTTAATCCGGAGATTAACTTTCTCACATTTCACACTTTTACTTTCCATCGAAGACTCCATAAAGCGCCTCTTTTACGAATTGGAATGTATTAAAGGTACTTGGAGTGTGCGCGAATTGAATAGGCAAATTAAAACCTTGTACTACGAACGGTCAGGATTAAGTAAATTGCCTGAAAAATTAAGCGCTGAAGTTCAACTGAAAGCCGAAAAGGAAACAATGTTGAGCGCTATTAAATCGCCATTTACATTTGAGTTTCTTGGCTTGAAATCTAAAGATGTAGTTTATGAGTCGAATGTGGAACAGGCAATTATCGAACATTTACAGGAGTTTATACTCGAACTTGGTCATGGTTTTTGCTTCGAAGCAAAGCAAAAACGTATCCTGATTGGTGATAAATATTATTTCAGCGACTTGGTTTTTTATCATCGCATTTTAAAATGCCATGTGTTGATTGATTTGAAAATTAACGAATTTTCGCATGAACATTACGGACAGTTAAAGACTTACGTCAATTTTTACAAAAAAGAAATAATGCGTCCCGATGACAATCCTCCTGTTGGAATTTTATTGGTTACTGTTAAGGACAATGCTCTGGTGGAATATGCAACAGCAGATAGCGATCAGGAAATTTTTATATCAAAATATCTGTTGGAACTACCAACTACAGAAAAACTGATTAGCTTTATAAAAGCTGAAATTGCAAAATTCTAATGACCAAACTCCCCATTATCCCCACCCAGGGCGTAAAATATGCCGGTTCCAAATTGAAATTAATTCCTTATATAGCCGAAATTATTACGGAATTGGGAAATGTGCGCAATGTATTGGATGGTTTCAGCGGTACTACACGTGTTTCGCAAGCTTTCGCGCAATTGGGCTATAATACTACTGCTAACGATATTTCGGTTTGGTCGGAAGTTTTTGGCAATTGCTATTTAAAAGCAACCAATACCGACAGGTTTTATCAGGAAATTATCAATCATCTCAATTCTCTTACAGGTTACGATGGCTGGTTTACTGAACATTATGGTGGCGAAGCAGCGCAAACAAAACGCCCGTTTCAGGCAAAAAACACCCGAAAACTCGATGTTATCCGCGATGAAATTGACCTCTTAAACCTTGTATGGGAAGACAAATGTGTGCTGCTTACAAGCCTTATTTACGCCCTCGATGCTGTTGATAGCACGATAGGACATTATGTGGCTTATCTTTCGGAATGGTCGCCTCGCTCACACAAAGATTTAAAACTGAAATTACCCAAGCGTTTCCCCATCATAAGCAAAAACCGTGTAATAAAAAACGATATTTTTGAAACTATCGCTCAAAACGAGTTCGATTTCGCCTATTTCGATCCGCCTTACGGATCCAATAACGAAAAAATGCCTCCGAGTCGCGTTCGTTATAATTCATACTATCATATATGGACAACCGTAATTCAAAACGATAAACCACCGCTTTTCGGAAAAGCCAACCGTCGCGAAGATTCACGAGACTCTGTTGAAGGTTCAGTTTTTGAGGAATTTCGTAAAAATGAAAACGGACATTTTATTGCCATGGAGGCGCTGCGAAAACTGATTCAGGAAACCCGCTCGCGTTATATTTTGCTTTCGTACAGCTCCGGCGGACGAGCAAACAAACAGGAACTCAGTGATATTATGAATGAAACCGGCAAAATGCTCAAAGCTGTGGAAATTGATTACAAAAAAAACGTGATGGGAAACATGCGCTGGACCAACGAGTGGATTAACAGCGATGGAAAATACCATGAATATCTGTTTTTGATGGAAAAGAAATAAAAAGATTTTAGAGCCAAGAAACAAGAGCCAAGAACCAGAAACAAAAACTTGGTTTGAGTTGTAAATAGTAAACGAAAAAATAGTCAATGATTTATTACTCCGAAAACGAATCGAATCACTCCAATCTTGATGTGTATTTCATGAAACAGGCATTAGCAGAAGCGCACAAAGCTTTTGAACGCGATGAGGTGCCTGTTGGAGCGGTAATTGTGTGTCAGGGACGAATTATTGCGCGTGGCCACAATCTTACCGAAACGCTTACCGATGTAACCGCTCATGCCGAAATGCAGGCAATAACCGCTGCAGCAGGTTTTCTGGGTGGAAAGTATCTGGTGGATTGTACGCTTTATGTAACTGTAGAGCCTTGTGTAATGTGTGCCGGAGCGCTTGGCTGGTCGCAAATAAGCCGCATCGTGTATGGTGCTGCCGACGAGAAGCGTGGTTTTGCCCGTTTTGCTCCTTTGGCGCTGCACCCTAAAACCGAAGTGGTTTCAGGGGTGCTCGAAGCAGAATGCAGCGCATTGATGAAAGAGTTTTTTAAAAGGAAAAGGTAAGAATGAAAAACAAGAAAAAAATTGTAATCAAATAAATATCTGATGAACACAAATCTAATATCTTTATTAATTTAACTTATTATGAATTGATTCAGCAATTACTCAGAATCTTTGTTATCCATTCATTATCAATTTAATATCTAAACTAAACATAATATGTCATTTCAAGACCCGAACACAATAGACGAATTATTTATCAATCAAACTTTGAAAAACATTGAGATATACAATGTAAACGATAATTATTTTGATTTTGAAAAAGAGAGAATTATAGCAATTGATGGATGTGTTGAAATGACTTTTGAAAATTTGGTAGTATCAATCGGGTGGAGTAGCGAGAAAGAATTTATTGATTCAATTGAAGGAAATGCAAAAACTTTGCTTGGAGATTTGGATTACTACAAAGTTGAAAATGAAACAACAAGAGTTTTTAAGAAACAAACGGGTAAAAAAATCACTTCAGTGGATTTACAACTTGAAACTATTTCGTTACTGAACGATGAATTTGAACCCAGCGGAGAAACTGAGTATATTATCAAAGGTGCGATTCTTGAATTTGAAGATAACAGTATGATACAAATTGCTTTGATAGATTTTGAGATTGATGTTGATAACCGAAAACTATTGAATCCGAAATTTGACTGCTTTGGGAATATTATGATTTCATTGAATAATATTATTCAAATTAAAAACAAATAAATCAGCAAATTGCAACTTGATAATTCCAATTTTACTTATCTTTTTTAGATATTTAAAATTATATAAACAGAAATATTTGGTCAAGTTAATTTACAAAACACACCCATTATCACTGAAATGAAAACAAACCTTCTTATTCTTTCTTTATTTTTTTCAGGCATAATCTACGCGCAAAAACTGACACCGGTAACCGAAGCTTGGGCGGGAAATTCGGTTAACGCCGTAGTATTTCGGAAAAATTCGGTAGTAACACACGGAAAAACGCAATTTACGGCATTTTACAATCAACAGGGAAAACTTGTTTTGGCAAAACGCACTTTGAATACCAAAAAATGGGAAATTAGCGAAACCCAATACAGCGGAAATATCAGAGATGCGCACAATACAATCAGTATAATGACTGATGGCGATGGTTTTTTGCATGTATCGTGGGATCATCATGGACATAAACTGAATTACGCCCGTTCTGTAGCGCCACTTTCGTTACAATTGTCGGAGAAAATACCCATGACAGGAAATTACGAAACAAATGTAACTTATCCCGAATTTTTCAGAATGCCTGATGGAAATCTGATTTTCATGTACCGCGATGGACAATCGGGACGCGGAAATCTTGTGCTAAACGCTTACGATTTAAAGACGCAGAAATGGAATCAACTACACTCCAATCTGATTGATGGAGAAAAAAAACAAAATGCTTACTGGCAAGCGTGCGTTGACAAAGCAGGAGTAATTCATCTTTCGTGGGTTTGGCGTGCGACCTGGGATGTTTCCACCAATCACTCGATGTGTTATGCACGTTCAGCAGATGGAGGAAAAAACTGGGAAAAATCGACCGGAGTAAAATATGCACTGCCAATAAATGCCGCCAATGCCGAATACGCAATACACATTCCCCAGCGGAGCGAGTTGATTAATCAGACCTCCATGACTACAGACGATAATGGTAATCCGTTTATTGCAACTTACTGGCGCGACACCAATTCAGAAATTCCACAGTACAGAATTATCTACAACGTTAATGGCAATTGGAAAACAAACAATACAGGCTTCAGAACCACTGCCTTTTCGCTGAGTGGAGGAGGTACGAAAAGTATTCCTATAGCGCGCCCGCAAATTCTGGTAAAAGGAAAAGGAACGAAAGCGAAAGTTACGCTGATTTTTCGCGACAGCGAACACGATTCGAAAGTATCAAAAGCAAGTTGCAATTCACTTTCCAAAAACTTATGGAAAATTACAAACCTTACTAATTTCAGCGTAAATGCGTGGGAGCCTTCGTACGATACTGAACTTTGGCGTACCTGTGCGAAACTGCATTTGTTTGTGCAAAAAGTTACGCAGTTGGATGGCGAAGGCGTAGATGCTTCGGAACCTGAAATGGTTTATATTCTCGAAATGAAATAAAAAAAATCAGTAACGTAAAGTAATATCCACAATTTCCGATTGTGAGCCAATGCGGTATTGCGGACCCCAAATTCCAAGACCGGAAGATACGTACAAATGCATATTTCCTTTTTTAGCATAGCCGTAGCCAACTTCGAAAATGCGCTTTACAATCAAATTTCCCGGGAAAAATTGTCCGTTGTGTGTATGTCCCGAAATTTTCAAATCCACATTGCTTTCCGAAGCTTCTTCAAGTTTTTTAGGCTGATGATCGAGTAAAATTATTGGTTTTGTAACATCTGCATTTTTTAGGATTTCAGCCAGGTTTTTTCTTCCGGGGTTTGAAATATCATCTCTTCCCGCAACATAAAATTCATTATTGATAAGACTTATAGTATCTCTCAGCACCGTTATTCCCGATTCAGTCATAAAATCGGCTGCAATATGACGATTCTCACCATAAAAATCATGATTCCCCATAACCGCATAAACTCCCAGGGGTGCATTAATTTTCTGCAATTCTTCCTTCATGTTTTGCGTGATTAGCGGACGAATGCCACGATCTGAAAAATCGCCGGCAATCAGCACAATATCCGGTTTGCGGGAGTTGACAAGCTTCACATAACGCTTCAGCATTTGACGGTCGATGGAAATTCCCAAATGCAAATCACTCACAGCCACAATCCGCACTTGTTTGTTTTGCACAGGTTTTTCGGCGGTTAAATCAAGCTGTACAATAGCAGGATTTCGAAACTTATAATGACCATAGACCATAACAATAAAAATTACAGCTGAACTTGCAATAAATGCGTAATAGCGAAATTTAACCATTCCGGCAGGTGCAAAATGAAATATTGAATTTACAATACGGACAATGTCAACCGCAATAATTGACATCAACAGATAAAGCATTATCAGCAAATAGGAAAATGCAAAAAAGCTAAGTGTTCGTGCAATTAAAGGCGGCATATTGTTTCCAAAAATCATGGAAACAAACATGGAAATAAATAAAATCACCGATAATGTGAGAAAATAAACTTTAACATTGCCTGCGGGTTGTAATGCCTGCCAGCCACGCAACGTTACATAGCCATAAAGTATCAACATAAACAAGAGAACGATAGCGAAAAACCAGTATTTCATATCAATGTCAGATTTTAATTGAATTTAAAAAAACAAAATTCCATTTTCAGGATTCGGAACAATTTTTGTAGAATAAAGGTTCGCAAAATTAACAAATAAAATGC
>CAYONE010000014.1:0-32028 GCA_964405245.1 uncultured Paludibacter sp. | reverse complement strand
GGATTCGGAACAATTTTTGTAGAATAAAGGTTCGCAAAATTAACAAATAAAATGCATTTATTTCGCTCACTTTTTTTATCAAAGTATTCTTTTGTAGCTCAACTCGCTAATAATTGTTTTATTTAGCATTTTATGTAAAATTAAAGAGCAACAATTTACATTTTTCTCCAAAAAACACAGTCGGTTTTAAAAAGAAAAATGTTGGTTTTTGCTCGATAACTCCCCCTTGATGGGGTTTGGAGCTGAGTGATTCTGTTTGTTTACTTTGATTTAACGCTTAAACAGTTTTGAATGATATTTACAGTTTTTTTTGAGACAGTTTCGTTACATAATCATTAACTTTACATCGCCTAATAAACTAATTCGATGCAACTTAAATTTCGTCTGATAATATTATCTGTTATATTTTCATCAGTTGTTAACGCTCAAAAAGTAGGACTGGTGCTGAGTGGTGGTGGCGCTAAGGGTATAACGCATATTGGTGTTATAAAAGCGTTGGAAGAAAACAATATCCCCATTGATTATATAGCAGGAACTTCGATGGGAGCTATTGTAGGAGGATATTACGCCATGGGATTTTCGCCAGATGAGTTAATTGAAATTTTAAAATCGGACGAATTCAGATACCTTTCTACCGGCGAAATAGAGCCAAAGTACCGTTATTTTTATCTAACTCCCGACCCTAAACCTTCGCTAATTGAATTTCCGCTTAATGTAAAAAAACTCGATTCTCTGCTTATTAAACCTACATTTTTACCTACAAATCTTATTTCGCCACATCAGATGAATTTTGCGTTTATGAATATGTTTACGCAGGCAAACACAGTTGCAGGTGGCGATTTCAACAACCTTTTTGTGCCTTTCAGGTGTGTTGCGTCCGACATTTATGGCAAACAGGCAGTAGTGTTTAACAAAGGAAAATTAGGCGATGCAATAAGAGCTTCTATGACTTATCCATTTGTTTACAAGCCAATTTCCATTGATGGAAAATTATTATTCGATGGTGGAATTTATAATAACTTTCCGGTAAATGTAATGCGTGATGAATTCAAACCGGATTATATTTTCGGGAGCAATGTAAGTACGCCGCCTCAGAAACCCGATGAATCGGACCTCATACAGCAAATAATGAATATGGTGATGACAAAAACCGATAATTCTATTTCGAAAGAAGAAGGTTTGTTACTTGATTTTAATCTTGATAAATATATGGGCTTCGATTTTTCAAAAGTGGATGAACTTGTACAAATCGGATACGATTCCACAATGAAATATATCGATGAAATTAAGAATAGAATTTCACGCAGAGCGCCCCAGAACAATCTTAGTAACCAAAGATATGCATTCAGAAATACATTTCCTGAGCTGAAATTCCAAAACGTGGAAATTACAGGGATTGACAGCGCTAAACACTGGTATATTGAACAGTTTTTTCATAATAAAAATGAAGTATTCAGTTTATCGGAATTTAAAGAAGCATATTTCAAACTTTTTTCGGATAATAAAATTCTCGAAGTTGTGCCCAATGCTGTTTATAATCGGGAAAACAACAATTACGATTTACATCTGAAAGTAAAAATGAGCGATCATATTAAATTGATGCTTGGCGGAAACATTTCTACTTCCACTTCGAATCAGGCATACTTCGGCGTAAATTATCAAAATCTCAGCGAATTTCCACAGTCGGCATGGGCTGATGTACAATTTGGTAAAAATTATAACGGGTTTGGGCTTGGTACACGCATTGAAGCTCCAACGCGTAATGACTGGTATATGAAACTTGCAGTTGTGCTTCACAAGTTTGACTATTACGAGGGAAATCGCTTGTTTTTCAACGATTATCGTACTGCAAATTTCAATCAGTACGAAGCTTACGGAAAACTTTCAGTTGGAGTTCCGATAAAACTCACCGGAAAATTAGAAACCGGTTTTGGATACGGAGTACTTATTGATAATTATGCGCAACTTATTGATACGGTTGGTTATCCATTTGCCGATCGCCGGAGTTTAATTTCACTCGGTACTATTTTTACCCGCGCTACAGGTTCAACCCTGAACAATTTAATGTATCCTACTTCGGGTTATCAGTATAATGCTTCGATGCAATTTCTTCACAGTTTTGATTTATCGGCTTCGGGATTCGATAATTATTTTACAAATCCAAAACTTTCAGATAACTGGATGCAATTGAAAGGAAAATATGAAAGATATTTTCCTGTTAATAAAAAAATTACTTTAGGAGCATATAGCGAAATTACTATCTCAACACGTAAATTACTTGATAGCTACACAGCAACAATGATTCAGTTCCCTGCATTTCAACCTACGCCTCACAGCAAAATCATTTATAATCCGGCCTACAGAGCTAACCAGTTTATGGCGCTCGGGATAAAACCTATCTATCAAATAAGCAACCAGTTACATTTCAGAAATGAATTGTATTGGTTTGTACCTTATCAAACACTTAAACGTACAAGCGCTGATAAACCTTATTATTCAAGTTCGTTTCAGTCAACTAATTTTCTTACAGAAAGTTCGTTGGTATTAACTTTTAAAAATATAACTGCAAGCATGTATCTGAATTATTACAACTCCGGAACGAGTCGTGTAAATTTTGGAGTAAACATAGGTTTACTGCTCTTCAACGATAAATTTCTTGACTAAGTGAAACACACAATAACGTTTGTTTCAAATAAAAATTCCATACTCAAATTCTACATGAGTATTTTGTCAGTATAAAAAATTCAGAACAATGAAACACATATTTTTGATAACATCTTTACTTTTTTCAGTTTATTTAAACGGGCAAACAACACGGCGCATCATCGATTTTAATCAGAACTGGAAATTTAAATTGAACGATACAACAGTTGCCGGACAAAATCAGAAATTAGATGATAGTAAAAGGCGTACGCTAAACCTTCCACACGACTGGAGTATAGAATCAGATTTCGGGAAAGACTTTCGGGCTACATCGGGCGGTGGCGCTTTGCCTGGTGGTTTAGGCTGGTATCGTAAATCATTTTTTGCTGATAAAAGTTATCAAAAGCGCGTTGTTTATATTGAATTCGATGGCGTATATCAAAACAGTGAAGTTTGGATAAACGGACATTATCTCGGTAAACGTCCGAATGGTTATATTTCTTTTAGTTACGATATTACACCTTACATTAAACTTAATGCACAAAATCTGATAGCTGTAAAAGTTGATAATACCAAACAGCCAAATTCGCGCTGGTACACCGGCTCGGGCATTTATCGCGATGTAAGACTTGTAATTACAAACCCTGTTCATATACCGCAATGGGGTACATACATTACCACACCTAAAGTAAATTCCGAAATTGCAGAAATTGCTATCGAAACCAATGTCAGAAATAATCTGCAACAACAATGGGCAATAAAAGTGGAACATCTGCTTTACGATGCAAACGAAAATCTGATAACCAAAAGCGATGGACATTTGCTCATTGGTCCAAAATCGGAAAGAGCATCGCTTCAAAAGCTAACGGTTGAGAATCCGGTTTTGTGGGATATCGACAATCCGGTTTTATACAAAATTGTGAGCAGAGTTTCTGTTCTCGGAATACTAAAAGACGAATATGTAACCTATACCGGACTGCGTTCGTTTAAATTCGATGCCGAAAAAGGTTTTTTCCTTAACGGGAAACACCGGAAAATTAATGGCGTTTGCAATCATCACGATTTAGGTGCGCTGGGTGCAGCCGTAAATGTTCGTGCACTCGAACGTCAGCTCGAAATTTTGAAAGCAATGGGCGTGAATGCAATTCGTACTGCCCACAATCCGCCCGCCCCTGCCCTACTCGACTTATGCGACCGCATGGGATTTTTGGTTATGAACGAGGCTTTTGATATATGGCGCAAGCCTAAATCGAAGTATGATTATGCCATGTACTTTGATAAATGGTACGAAAAAGACCTGACAGACTTTATTAAACGCGACCGAAATCACCCTTCGGTAATTATGTGGAGTATTGGTAATGAAGTTGGCGAACAATGGTACGACAGCAAAACCGATGCTTTCGATTTGGAAAAGGCAAATGTGCAGTTAAATATTAAAAAAGATATTAATCCGGATGATTATAAAGAAGGACGGGGCGGAATAAATGCATTACTCACAACAACTTTGGTTGATATTGTAAAAAAAACGGACCCAACCCGACCTGTAACGGCAGGTTGCAACGAGACCCGCGATATTAATCCGCTTTTTCAATCGGGTTCGCTGGATATTATCGGATTTAATTATCATGAGCACGAATACGCTACAATACCCGAACGATTCCCGCGAACACCGTTTATTGTTACCGAGTCTGTTTCATCGCTTGACACGCGAGGTTACTACGTTCATCCCTCCGATTCGGTAGTTATTTGTCCTGATCGTTGGGATGTGCCTTATTACAACCCTACTCAAAAATGCTCGGCTTACGACAATTGCCGAACGCCATGGGGCGCGACGCATGAAAATAATTTACGCGTTGTAAATAAATATCCGTATGTTTCAGGTCAGTTTATCTGGACGGGATTCGATTATCTGGGCGAACCCACACCATATTGGTGGCCTTCGCGAAGTTCGTACTTTGGTATAGTGGATATGGCGGGTTTCTCTAAAGATGTTTACTACCTTTATCAAAGTGTATGGACGAGTAAAAATGTATTACACGTTTCCCCGCACTGGAACTGGAACGAAGGAGATACAATTGATGTTTGGGCATATTACAACAATGCCGATGATGTGGAGCTTCTGCTGAACGGGCAAAGTCTCGGGAAACGCGCCAAGGCTGAAGATGAATTCCGCGTTACATGGAGAGTTCCGTACAAACCCGGAAATATCAAAGCTATTTCACGTAAAAATGGTGAAGTAGTTTTAATCCGCGAAATAAACACAGCCGGAAGTCCTGCGAAAATTCTGCTTACCGCCGACCGCCGCGAAATTACAGCCGATGGTAAAGACCTTTCGTTTATTACGGTTGAAGTGCTCGATGAAGATGGAAATCCGTGTCCGCTTGCCGACCAGCTTGTAAAATTCCGCATTGAAGGCGCGGGAATAATTGCAGGTACGGATAATGGATGCCAGTACGACCACAATTCCCTGAAAAAACCCGAGCGAAATCTTTATTTTGGTAAATGCCTTGCCATTGTTCAGAATAATGGAAAAGCAGGTGAAATAAAACTTACCGCGTTTATAGATGGTTTTGAAAGCGACTTTATTACAATCAATTGCAAATAATTACTTTAAAAAACAACCAACCTTGATGCAGGGTATTAATAAAAACATAGAATACTTTGATACACTTAGAGCAATTGCTGCAATTGGCGTGATTATTATTCATGTTTCTACACCCGCGCTGAATATGAACTACGGGAAAAATGAAGGTTTTTGGTGGATTGCAAATATTGTTGATAGCGCGGTAAGATTTGCTGTACCCGTGTTTCTGATGCTTACCGGAGCTACTCTAATTGGGAAAAAACATAATTATCCTGAATACCTGAAAAAAAGGTTTTCCAGGGTTCTATTCCCTTTTTTATTCTGGATTGTTGTTTATTACATTTACCGTTGGTTGTCGCTTGCATCGTGGCAACAACCTCATAATACGGCTGAAGTTTTACAATGGGCAGGTAAATTATTTATTACCGAAGGTGTATCAAAACACTTATGGTATATTTATATGATTATGGCAATTTACTTTGTAATTCCTTTTATCAGCAATTTAGTTTTAAAACTCAACCTTAACACATTGCTGATAATTCTTATTGTGTGGGCAGTTCTGAACTTTGTTTTGCGTAACTATGCCATGAATTTATATGGCTGGAAGCCTGAAGCCTGGAGCAGCAAACTGATTGGGTGGTCTTTACATTCAGGTTATTTGCTTGCAGGTTATTACTTTTCGCGGCTAAGGGCATTTGGCAACAAAGAACGGATAATAGCTGCTATGATTTTTCTTATAAGTATAGCATCGTGCGCTGTGTTTACTTATATTTTCAGCAAACAGGCTCAAAAACAGGATTTAAGCATGTACGGATATTTAAAAATTAATACACTCATTCAATCTTCGGCTGTTTTTCTTATGCTGAAGGACATCCGGTTCAGAAATAAAGTCATACTTTGGGTGCAAAAACAAATTTCGGATTACAGTTACGGAATTTATCTTGTTCATATCATAATAATCGGAATTCTTTATAATTTGCGTTTTTACAAAATATTCCCGAACCCTGCGGTTTCAATTCTAATCATTTCAACCATAACTCTTATCATGGGTTATCTTGTTATCTACATAATGCGTAAAATTCCGGGAGGAAAACACGTTTCAGGCTGAAAATGATATCATTTACGAAAAAACCTGCCCTTTCGGATATATTCATTAATCAATCAAAACTTCGCATACTTATGACGAATTAAGCCCTACTTTTTGCTCTTTTAATGAGGATACATCCTAAATGATTGCTTTCCTAAATTTTCTGATATTTTTTCTTTTCTAATTAATTTATTGTCTTTGTATGTAAAAACATATAAAACATTATTTATTGATATGTAATACCAAATTCCATTTTTCATATCATTTTTCCAGGAATTTCCAATCAAGCGTTCGCCTGTTTTATATTCAAAATATGTGCAATAAAATTTTAATCCTTTTTTAATTTTCGGACTTATTTCTGATTTCAATTCAAGAATCCCAACTGAATACACTTTAAAACAAGATTTTTTGTTTTTACTAACTGCTATCAAGAATGAATCTTTCATATTGAATTTTGCTCTATACAAAAACTCTGATACAAAAACTAAATCATCGCTTATTTCTTCACTCCCTGAGTTAATAAAAAATGCTATCATTCTCTATCCACATATGCAAATTATAATCATTTAAAGAAGTATATGATTTGCAATTTAACTGCGAAAATGCAAAATTGCAAAAACTTACAAAACAGATTATTGCATATCTTCTCATAAAATGACTCAATTTAATTACTAAATTTAGCACAGGTTATAAATTTAAATCGTATGATCTGATTAGTTTAGTCAAATACTATCCCATGTCCCTTCGGATATATTCTTTTACTAAATATAACTTCACTTACGTCTGACGGGATTTATCAATCCCGTAGTAATGTATTATTAGGAACTGTGTTCCGATAAAGCTACCGCTTTAATTTTATTTCGCAACAAATGTAACGATATTTTCCAAATTACATTTGCAGAATTTAGCGGAATAAAATGCATTATTTTAAATGAGGGGGATTGATAATTAGCACTTAACCTATGCGACTTTTTGCTCATTTAACGAGGCATATCCGACAGTAAGGGTAATTCAGAGTATATTTTGTCTTTTCATAATAAATTCAATCAATCATTATGTTAATTTCAATAATAGAGTTTGTTTTATAATTCTAAACACCTCGGAAATTGACTTTTTTACCTCAAATATTTTTATTGTAATCTGACAGCAAATACTTTTACAATCACAACCTGCACTGATTGTAATCAGACAATAGTTGAACATTTGATTTTTTAAAGCATGAAAATGTGTTTTAAAGCAAAGCCCGATGTGATATCGGGCTTTGTTAATTATATGTTTAAATAAATGCTGAAAAACAGTTATAATTCTAATAAATAGACATTTATTTAACTGTATTTATTTGTTTTCTGTATATTTTTGTATTTTATTTGTTTCATTTTATTACCATCCCTATAATTAAAACTTAAAGAATAAAATTCATAATGTGATAGCTGAACCTTTTCATAATAGCAACAAACGATATTTTTTAGTAGCATAATTAAAATCAATTATTAAATGAAAACATCACAAATAAGCTACTGCCTGCTCACTTTCGTTATCGGACTGACCTTATTTTCCTGCAAACCCGATGATCCCATCGATGTCGATTCTGACAAAATCTGCACAACAGATACGCTAAGTTTTGATGCTTTACAGGATGCAGAATTAATATACATCGACACAAAGTACGATTGGAATGTTAGCTGTGCAGACACATGGGTGAAAATTTCCTCATCCACCGGAAAAGGTAAAACCGGTGTTTATATTGGTGCGGAAGAAAACAAAAATTTTGCCCGCCGAGCTGAACTTTTAATTAAAACGGAGAAAAAAGAACACAATATCATTATTTTACAGAAAAATGCTCCTTTGATTGTATTTGAAGTCGGCGGAGTGAAGTTTAATCTCGTTTTTGTTAAGGGAAGTACATTTACTATGGGAGAATATCCTCATAATCCCCCTGCACATTCTGTACAACTCTCCGATTATTATATCTGCCAAACCGAAGTTACAAATGCACTGTGGCAAGCTGTGATGGGTTCACTTCCTTACGGTCAGTACAGTCAGTTTACCGGAAAAAGTGATTATTCCAACCCATTGCAGCCGGTTACTGCTGTTACGTGGAACGATATCGTTGATAAGTTTTTACCTGCCATAAAAACCAAAAGCGGACTTGATTTCCGCTTACCCACCGAAGCTGAATGGGAATATGCTGCATTGGGTGGAATTTACAGCAATGCTTATAATTACTCTGGAAGCAATCATCTTGAACAGGTTGGCTGGGATATCGATTATTCTTTTGGCAAAAAAAAGAACGTAGCGCTGAAATTTCCAAATGAACTGAACATTTATGATATGAGTGGAAATGCTGCTGAATGGTGTTCCGACTGGCTCGCGTATCCATATCAAGCCCTAACCGGATTATCCGTAAACCCGCAAGGTCCATCGAGCGGAGATGATAAAGTGGTCAGGGGAGGAAGTTATTTATCTGAAGCTGCAACATGGGGAAACAACAGCTATTGCAGGATTAAAAAACGATGGTCGTTACCACCAAATGGTTACAGAATTATCTTTGATCCAAACAATCCTGATTTTTTAGCTGACAGAACAGGCTTTAGAATGGTTTTACCTATTAAAAAGTAAGAAGATGAAAACTCCCATGACCAAAAAAATTTGACTCACAAGGAGATGATTATAAATTGCTAACCAAACATCATAACCCGTCTTATTCCCCCTTTAGGGAGTTGGGGGGCAGGTTCTAAAATTAGAAACACAAGAAAACTAATCAATATAAAAGGCAAAATTCTGCGTTAATTACACTGGCTTTATTATTCTTGTGCCAATGGGCTTTTTCACAAACTGCTGTAAGAATGAAACTTCCGCAACAATCGGAAGAACCGTTAAGCATTGCCGTTCTTTACGAAGAACCCGTACAGGCAGGAACAATAATAGTTATTGCGGCCTTCGGTTATTACATTTCGGGAGGCACAAGTCCTTATACGCTCAACTGGATGAAGGATAATCAGGTAATTGCCACCGGCGATATTGCCGTAATTACACCTGTAGCCGGAAGCAGTTATTCATTAAAAATTACCGACAAAAACAATTGTACCGTAACACAAAGCATCAACATAAATGCTCAAAACAAAATAAAGCAGGAAATTATTTCTGATGATATTATTGTTGCTCCCACTCTGGTAACCGATCACATTACTGTTGGTTTTACCGACAATAGTTTATCAACCGCGAGGATCAGGATATTTGATGTGATTGGGAAATTAAGAATGGAAACTGCTATTCAGGGAAATTCAATTGTCCCTGTAAATCTACCTGCGGGCAACTATTTTGTGGTTGTTGAAAAAGACGAACTCTACACACTGAAAAAAATCATTGTTCAGTAATACGTTTTAATAAAAAATGCTTACACACTTTTTTAGAAATAAATCCATGAAATCACAATTATTCAACAATAAAACGGCAACTCTAAAGACTCTTTCGGTCTTGATATTGCTGTCAATTTTCAACTTCCAGCGTTTAAATGCTTCCAATCCAACAGAAGCCGAGCAAGTTGCCCTGAGTTTTTTCAATTCCAGAGCGAAAGCAAAAATAGCAAATCAATCGGCTCAGAAGAGCGTACCATCTTCACTTTCGCTGAAATATATTTCTTCTGAAGAAGTAGAAACACCTGTATATGCATTCGAAAAACAGGGAGAAGGATTTGTATTGGTATCAGAAGATACTTCCGGTCACAGCATTGTGGGTTATGCCGAAAGTCGCTTTGTTGCCGACAGCATCCCTCCTGCCCTTGCGCATTTGATAAGTTTGTACGAGAAAAATATGCTTGTTGCAGCGGATGTAAATGCTCCAAAACTCACAGGAGTTACGCCTCTTTTAGCAACAAAAGGAATAAACCTGAATCAGTTTAACCACGAAAATGCAGGTGGATGTTGGACAGGTTGTGTAGCTACCGCAATGGCTCAAATAATGGCGTATCATAAATTTCCCGAAAAAGCCACCGGTTCGCATTGTTACAATGAGCCTACGTACGGACAGTTTTGCGCTGACTTTAGCAACACTACCTATAACTGGAACAATCCGAGTGATGAAGATTACAAAATGCTCTCGTTTCATGTGGGAGTAGCTATGGATATGCAGTATTGTGGCAGTCCTTACGGAAGTGTACCTTTACCCGATTATGAATATACTTTACAGAATTATTTTAAATACCATTTAATATTGTGTAATTCTTTGGAATACATCCTGAACGAAATTGAAAAGGGTCGCCCTGTTTACTGCGAAGTTGGAGGAGACCCAGTAGGACATGCTGTAGTACTGGATGGATTTGATGAAAATGGCATGATGCATATAAATTTTGGCTGGGGAGGAAAATGGAATGGTTACTTCAGTATGAACACGAATGATTACATAATAGCGGATTATTTGTTTGGATCCAATATTTTAGGTTCAATTTTTATATCGCCTGAAGTTTATAAAACTGTTGCAACGGATTCACTCGCACTCGTGGATATACATAACAAACTTAACCATGCTACCGGGTGGGATTTAAGTAAACCTGTTTATCGCTGGCCCGGCGTTTTGGTAATAAATGAAAGGGTGGTAGAACTTGACATTAATACCTTCCCAACCAATACACAAGGTTCATTATCATCTGAAATTGGAAAGTTGACCGGATTAAGGAAACTTAGTATTAAAGGAACACCATCAGGAACTTTACCGGCAAGCATATCTAACCTTACCAAGCTTGTATATCTTCATATTGAAACGAATGGAGCAATAGCAGGAACGCTTCCGGATGATATTCATAAATTATCAGCTTTAGAATATTTAACGCTTAAAAAAATTATTACAGGAAATATTCCCGCTGCTATCGGACAACTTGGAAATTTAACCGATTTGAATTTATCGGGCGGGAGCATAACAGGCTCAATACCCGATGAAATTTGTAATCTGACAAAACTAAACTTTCTCGATCTATCCCGTAATCAGCTTACGGGAAAAATTCCTGCAAATATCGGCAATCTCAGAAGTCTGAATATTCTGCATTTATCTGACAATAAACTCAGTGGTGAGATACCCGCATCGCAGGGAAATCTTGATTCATTAAGCAACTTTTCGGCTTCCAACAATCAACTTTCAGGAAGTATTCCCGATGTATTTTCGGGTTGCACCAAACTTGAAACCGTATTGCTGAATAATAATTCTCTTTCAGGCGAGCTACCTCTGAGTTTACTCAACAGCAAATCCTTAGTTACACTCAATCTTCAAAATAATCAACTTAATAAAATTCAGGATGGAATAAGCAGCGATGCAAGTATTGAAAATTTAAATCTGTCATGGAATAAATTTACAACGCTACCGCTTTCGATGAACAATCTGTCAAAACTGAAAACACTGTATGTTTCGTATAATAAAATTGACAGTTTGCCGGTGAATTTCGGCTATTTAAAAAGTTTGGAAAGCGCAGGATTTAACCATAATTTATTGAAGGTTATTCCTGAACCATTGTGTTACAATCCACGACTTAAATATCTTTACCTGAGTAATAATAAAATCACCCGACTCCCCTTTTCCATCAATTCGTTATCATCAAAAGTAACAGAATTGACGCTTGACAGCAATGAAATACGCGGAGCGATACCAGCATCACTGCTTCTTAAACCTTTCACGCATTTTCTGATAAATCATAATCGTTTACGGTACGAAGATATTCCGGATACAACCGGTATTGTACAATATGTAGGTAATCAGAAAAAAATTGAGCTTTCAAAACAGGTTTATCCGGTTTCGTTGGGCGACACAGTACGGATTGATATACGAAAAATTGCACCTGTTTTTCATCCCGGAAATAAATACTATTGGTGCAGATACCCCAAATATACCGAAGGGTGGGATATATATAAAGCTATTGATAACGAAAAAGAAGGTCCTGTTCTGGAAATAGTAATCGATAAAATTAATATAAATTATACCTATTATTGTAAGATTTTTAATCCGTCTTCTCCCAAATATACCAGTTTACAATGGGGTATTACTGATAAGTGTTTGCCATATCTTGATACCGACACTATTTCGTTTCGCATTGGTTCGGAGCAGGAAATACTGAAAAACAAATACCCTGAACTGTATGTTACAGGTTCCGAAAATTTACCCGAAAGTACTGTGCAGGATGGCACCGTAACCCTTTTCTCCAACCAAAAAGTGCGCGGAACACTTGTTTGGCAAGCTTCAACCGATACTAAAAACTGGGTTGACATTACTGCCAATATGACCAATGAAGCACTGAAAGCAAACATTCAAAGCATTGGCGAAAACGAAATTATACTAAAACCGGCAAATACTGCATGGTATCGTACGAAAATTGTTGAATCATCCTGCGACCCTGTTTATAGCGATACCATCAAAGTAAATGCACCCGGAACAGTTTTATACGATAAAACAATTAATGTTACGAACGATTCTGTAATAATAGCTGTGGACAGCATCGAGATTTATGTTCCGAAAGGTTTTCATGAAAAGGATTTCAGGTTGACGATAGTAAAATTGGATAAAGCGCCCAAATCAAATATACCTAATCAAGAAATTACTGGTCCTGTGTACGATGTAAATACAAGTTTTGGAAATCAATTTGAAATGCCTCTCACAATCAAACTTAAAAATATACCAAAAAAATATCTTGCCGATTCAGTTATTCCAAATATAAAACCTGCATATTATGATGATGTTAACAGAATTTGGATTCCATTTAGCAATAAAGGATTATCATTGAAAGACAGTTCCATTCTTTTTCCAACAAGGCATCTAACAAAAATTTCATGGTACGATTTTTCTTACGGAAGATATTATACTGATATTCTCGAAGGAAAACGCGTGAATGTTTTGTACAATTATGAAAATGAATCAGATTATTTCAGGGGCTATGATTTATCAATTAAAAAAGGAGGACTTAGTTCATGGCATGATCCAAATAATAATCCTCGCAATGGAGGTAATCCATACATGATTCAGGACATTCAGTACTTTTCAGATACTATTATTGCAAGATACGAAAGATTGGGACTAATTATTCCGGACAAAAAATTTAATATCTACGTGTATAATATGGGGCAAACTGCTGAAGGTGGGATGGATTTTTTGGGACAAAGTTTTGGCTACATGCTAATGAACGTTATTTATGCTCAAAACCAAAACAATCTAAAACAAACTTTATCACACGAATTTATGCATTACCTTCAGGATCAATTTATGATTTCTTCTATTAATAATACTTTTTGGATGGAAGCAAATGCACCTTTAGCATCATGGTTAATATTCAATAAAACAGAGTTACCTGAATCTGAACCAGAAAAATTACTGAAAGAAACGAAAAGAAAACCAATTGATGGAAAGAGTTTACTCGATTTAATAGGTTCTTCGTGGGATAATCAGGACAAATTGCCCGTTTTAGAAAAATTTATTTCCCAAAAAGATGCTAACGTTTCAAGTACATTTTTGCATTTTATGCAACACTACCGTTCAGGATCTAAACTCGACCCTGTAAAACTGCTTACCGAGCATGGCTGGATAAACTCTGCTTTATATCCAAATTGGAGAAGTTACCTCGATGCTCAAATAAAAAAACAATTAAGTTCAACGGCAGGTGATGAATTTGATGCATTTGTAAAATATATCATAAGCGGAACCAATAAAAATTTTTGTATTTCGGATTCTACAGGTAATCCATACCAGTATTATATCGAAAATGCCAATTTCAAAACCAATTCATGGGCTGAATCTTTAAGCGAATCAGTTTTTGGAGAAGATAATACCGGAACTTTTGCAAGAAGATATTTTTATAATTTCGGGAATAAATTAAACGAATCAAGAACCGATAATGTAATTATTCCATATATTCCGCATTTGAGTTCAAAAATGGTTTTAATTGAAAATCACAGCGATTATCATGCAATAGCTGTTGAATACAAGCGCACACATGCTACCCGCGATTTTTTCAAAGTATATCATGGCTGGTACGATTCAAAAACGAAAACCATGAAAATGATTGATATATCAGACTCTGCCAAATACAGTTTTATGGTGCAAAAAAAATCGATGAAATTTCCAGAAGAATTCAAAGAATATGCTTTTCTGCTTTTTGTAAATAAAAGTTGTCCGGTTTCAGATTTTAATTTGTTAGAGTCTGCTCATGGAGCTATTTTCAACTTAACGGTAAAACCAATCCTTGATATCGAAAGTTTGGAATTTTTAGGATTTGGCGATGAAACCCTGTCTAATAAAGTACAACTTTACGATACCGGTTTAAATGATCAGGTCATCTACTTCAACGGAACGAACAGGAACAATTCTGTAAATACTACTTATTACACTACCGAGAAAAAAATGCTGAACGATTCAGTTATCAGAATTGATGTGGAAAATAATTATTTTTATGAAAATAAATTAAAACTTGTCGGTACAGGATCAGGGGTTGGGTACGTTATGCCTTCAAGAGGTAATGTTCGGATTACACAGGTAATTCATTACAACATCTATAAAAACACTGTAAGAATTGAAGAAATTGAATCGGGTAGTTTAACAATTCTAAATCACAAAGACCCTTTAAGCGAGAATACTTATGTTCCTACTAAAAGGAAATCAGACTGGACTGAAAGAAAAGAAATAGAAATTAAGCTACCTGAAAATATCCAAATGCAAACTGAAACAAACGATGATTATACGTTTAAAGCATCCACCTCGGAAGAAACCAAATCATTATTGATTAAGGTAAAACACCATATTGACAGAAAAGATTATTCACTTGATGGAAATACAACAAATTATATTTCAAACTACCTGAGTACCGATTATTCACAAGGTACGATAAAAATTTGGGGCAGGTTCAGAGCTGAAAAACCGGAACTTGTAATAGTGAGTAATCCTTAAAATTGAAACGACCGGCATATCAAAATTTTGAAATGCCGGTCATTTATTTATTTTTGTTTACCTGAAAATTATTTCACTATCACCCTTATCGTTTTATTAATTTCTGCACTCTCAAATTGCATTGCATAAATTCCTGTCGGCTTTCCTGTCAGGTTAAGTATATTGTTCCCTTTTTTTATTTCGTGAACTTCCAACATACTTCCTGCTGTGCTAATTACGCGCAATTGCATATCGCTTATTGCTTCGATACGATATATTTTGTAACTTTCCTGCGTTGGATAAATTTTCACCGGATTATCAGTGGTAAGTGTTTCCACATTGGCAGTACTGCTGAACACAGCTTTAAGGGTTGTGTTATGCAATGGCATTTTGAAGGTAAATTCAGATTGGTCAGAAATTGTATCGCCTTCTGCGTTTAGCCAGTGAACGAATTTGTAATTTTCTGCCGGTTTCGCACTTACTGTAACCGGACTTTCAATATTGAATTTTCCTGCTCCTGTTAGTTCTCCCGCTCCTTCGGGCTGTGCAACAAGTGTCAGCTCTTTCAGGTTATACTGTTGCCAAAAAAATAAAGTATCAGGTCCGTAGGGCATGGTTGATGGACGAACATAAGAAAAAGAAAGCCCCTGAAAATGTGTAAAACCATTTTGCTGTGTTCTTGCATTGTAGAGTCCACTTATCGGATTCAGATATGGATATACGGCATGTTCAGTACTCCATTCTTCATCGGCCGATGGCTTTACAATACTAATTGGCCTTAATCCTGACCGAAAAAGAAAAACGGTTATTTTACCCGCTCCATCAATATGCAATGCCGGCGAGAGTGTTTCTCCTTTTGCACCTGCGTATAAAGTTTTGGGATTTGTATCACCGAAACCTTTTTTGTAGTAAAGCGTGTAGGGATCGCTACCTTTAACCCAAACAATATGAAACAAACTATCGGGTCCCGCTACCAAAGTAAAACCTAATGATGTAGGATTTGTATCGAATAGCTGAAGTGTTGGCCAAGCAGTAGCATTTACAGGTTTCACCGCGTACATCCATTTATTGACATAAAAACGCCAAAACATTATAGCTATTTCACCCCGCAAATTAATTACTGCTTTTGTGTAACCGGAGAAATTATCGACAGGCGTATCTGAATAAGTAACAATCGTTGCTCTCGACCATTGATTAAGTTCAGGATCAAATATGTTTTCATAAACCTCACCGCCATAAGTGTACCAACCATATCTTTCAGTAAACACATGTACTTTATTGTGCTTATCAATCAATACATCTCTCAAATTATATCCAAAATTTGAGGATGTAGAATTTCGATGCACTTCTTCAAACTTCCAGGTATTGCCATCGCTAACAGCGCATAATACTCTGTAAATAAAATGTGAGCTTGAAATTGGCGACTGTCCGTAATTATAATTTGGATGTACCTCGAAAGGAATAAAAACTTTACCACTGCTGTTTACCACAATTCCTGCATATTTAATTTTTCCCTCGTAACCTGTTGTAATCTGAGTCACTGTCCAGGTTTTTCCTTCATCTGCCGACCAGAAATAATACAGTTTGTAATTATCAACAATTGCTCCGTGAAGTTTTCCGGATTTTTCCTGAAAAAGATTTGCACCACAACCCCAGCCGTAGCTTTGAAATGTATTGGTTTTAAACTGCTCACCTGTTCTGATTTTTACAGGAACAGTTTCGTCATCTGCCGAAGACAACAAAGGAAACAAAAATAAAATCAAAAAGATGTTCAACTTTTTCATGATATTTTGATTTAAAATTGCAAAAAATAAAAATGAAGTAAAAAAACCCTGGGGTTTATCTAAGTTTACTTATTATGAAGAAAGATTCTGAGTGTAAAATATCAATAACCCGTTATCAGAATTTTTTAACGAAGGTTTATTGTATTTGATGAGTAGAGAGATATTGAAGGCGCATTTCCTTCAAAAAAATAAGTTAGCTGATGCATAACTTTCAGATAGAAATAACCAAAAATCAATTATCATTTTATAAAATAATTTATTTGAGGCTATTCGTTTAAAGTTCATTCAAATTTCATTTATTCAAAATGAAAATCCTTTTTATGTAATAATAACAAATCTTTAATGCGGTTTGTTTATAAAAAAAATCCTCAAACTAAAAAAACAGTTTGAGGATTTTTTCAAATTCATTTGCCCTTAATACAATGAATCAAATTTGCTATTTTCGAAAATTGAAAAAACTTTAAATTATTAATCAAATATAGAATTTATCGCATTCTGAACTTTCCCAAATCCAAACTGACTTACAACTTCATTCTTATATTCCACTATCTTATTGTTGCACAAATTACCAATGCTGCCTTCGTGGGTATGATTTACGGTTTTATCGGGGGTGAAATTTCCGGCTTCGATCTCCAATCCCACCTTTTTATAAGCATCGCGGAAAGGCATACCTTCCAGCGTAAGGCGGTTTACTTCTTCCACGCTGAAAAGATAATCGTAACGCTTGTCATTCAGAATTTCGGGATTTACTTCCACCTGCGCCATCATCATGGCTGTAATTTGCAGGCAATCGGCAATTTCGTCAAACGCGGGAACAAAAACTTCCTTTATGATTTGCAAATCGCGGAAATAGCCCGAAGGAAGGTTATTCGTTATCAGCATAATTTGCTGCGGAAGCGATTGCAATTTATTGCATTTTGCGCGCGTAAGTTCAAAAACATCCGGATTTTTTTTATGTGGCATAATACTGGAACCCGTAGTAAAAGCATCGGGCAATTTTATAAATCCAAAATTCTGCGATGTGAACATACAGGCATCAAAAGCTAATTTTGAAACAGTAGCAGCAACCGAAGCCAAAGCGTTAGCCACTGTACGTTCCATTTTTCCTCGTCCCATTTGCGCGTAAACCACATTATAATTCATGGTATCGAAACCGAGCAAGTCTGTTGTCATTTGGCGGTTCAATGGAAACGATGAACCGTAACCCGCAGCAGACCCAAGCGGATTGCGATTGGTAATTTTCCATGCCGATAACAGCAATTGCAAATCGTCGGCTAAACTTTCGGCATAAGCGCCAAACCACAAACCGAATGAAGAAGGCATTGCAATTTGTAAATGCGTATAACCCGGAAGCAATACATTCTTGTATTTATCGCTTTGGGCAATCAGAACATTAAAAAGATTTTCAATTTCCGAAACTGTTTTCTGAATCCCATCGCGGGCAAATAGTTTTAAATCGAGCAAAACCTGATCGTTGCGTGAACGACCGCTGTGAATTTTTTTACCCACTTCGCCCAATTTGCGTGTCAGCATTAATTCAACTTGTGAATGTACATCTTCCACACCTTCTTCAATTTCAAAATTACCTTCGATAGCTAATTCATAAATTGATTTTAATTCCGCAAGAAGCATTTTCAGCTCATCCGCAGCCAACAGACCCACTGACTCAAGCATGGTGATATGCGCCATGGAACCCAAAACATCGTAAGGAGCAAGATAAAGATCCATCTCCCTGTCACGACCAACAGTAAACGCTTCAATTTTACTGTCAACTTTTGTATTTTTTTCCCAGAGTTTTGCCATTATTATACTACCCCTAACCCCTTAAGGGGAATAAAGAAACAAATATCTTTTTATTTATTAATTATTTCAAATTCAATAAAACTTACCTTTAAAATGGAATTAATAAAAACAATTTTTTTTAACTCCCCTATTGTGCCCTCTAAGTACATAATAAAAAACCATGACGGAAGGTATTTATTCCCCTTTAGGGGTTAGGGGTAACCGCCTTTACAAGCGCATCTGCTATTTTGTTAATTCCTTCTTTTAACGATTTATCAACTATCATTTTCAGCATTGCAGGTATTTCAGCTTTCAATGTCAGTTTCATTTTTGTTTCATTTTCGGCAACCTGTTTCAACTGAATCCACATATTTGCTTCCACAGGAAAATTTTCACCTGCAAATTTAATCGTTTTGTAAGGTTCACGTTCCACAATCCGAAATCCAACGTTACCAACCATATCCATACTGAAAGAACAACTGTCGGTGTCAAATTTTAAATCTTTAATTTTTTCTGATAGTTGATGACTATCTTTCAGTTTACTCAAATTGTTCATATCGCTAAGTAAACTAAAAACCACTTCTTCGCCCGAAGAAATGGTTTTTATGTCGCTTTCGTAGGTGTTCATTCCGTTAATCAAAATTAATGCATTTACTACTAATAATTTTTTATAGTAAATATGAATTTTATTGCCTATTTCAATTCCTTACCCCATTCTGATGGATTTTCGCGCCAAAGTTTGAGTGTTGCCACATCAGCTTCCTTGATATAATTTGTAGCAAGCGCTTCAGCCAGAATTGCTTCGTAATTACAAAGTGTGGTAAGTTTAACCTTTGCACTTTTAAAGCGTTGTTCAGCTTCAGGAAAACTGTAAGTGAAAATTGCTATCATTCCAAGCACTTCCGAACCATCGTTACGTATGGCTTCAACTGCTTTCAAACTGCTACCTCCGGTTGAAATCAGGTCTTCAATAACTACTACTTTTTGTTTTGGTTTCAGATCGCCTTCAATCATGTTTTCCAAACCATGATCTTTTGGTGTAGGACGAATATAGATAAAAGGCAAACCAAGCTCCTCGGCAACAAGCGCACCTTGCGAAATTGCGCCGGTAGCTACACCTGCTATCACCTGCACATCAGGATATAACTCAAGAATTATTCTGGAAATTTGAATTTTAATGTACGAGCGAATCTGTGGATATGATAGAGTTTTACGGTTATCACAATATATTGGCGATTTCCAGCCTGATGCCCAAGTAAACGGATTGCGCGGTTGTAACTTTACGGCTTTAATTTTTAGCAGTTTTTCCGCCACCTGCTTTTCTAACAACTTCATCTTTTTAAATTTTTTAGGAACAAAGAGCAAAGAGCAAAGAACAAAGAATTATGAATAATAAATCTATGTATGCGATATGCATCGTCAAAATTCCTTTTCTTTGTGGTTTATATGATTTTCAAATTATATGTTATAGAATAAAAAAGGCAACCATTTTCCTTTTCTAATTTCGTTGCAAAATTACTCAAAGTATTTTGATACAAAACGCTAAAAAACATATTTAACAACATATTCACAAAAAAATATCTGCTCAAAAAACATTGTTTTGAGCAGATATTGCTATTGAATTTTATTTCAGAAATACTATTTATTCAGAATTTTGATAATTGATACAGTATCCGAAGCAATCATAAACTCTTCGTCGGTAGGAATAACTACAACTTTTACAGCAGAATCCTCGGTACTCAACAATTCTTCCTGTCCACGCGAACGGGAATTAATTTTTTTATCAATTTTCACACCTGCAAAAGTGAGACCGTCACAAATTCGTTCGCGCAATGCTACCTGATTTTCGCCAACACCGCCTGTAAACACAAGTATATCAGCGCCATTTAGGGCAGCTAAATACGAACCAATATATTTTTTTATCTTATACTCGTACATATCGAGGGCAAGTTTAGCACGCTCGTTACCTTCGTTTATGGCATTATCAATATCGCGCATATCCGAAGAAATACCCGATACACCTAAAACCCCACTGTGTTTGTTGAAAAGGGTTGATGCAACCGATGGACTAATCATTTCCTTTTCCATGATATATGTTACAACACCCAGGTCAACATCGCCGGAGCGCGTACCCATCATCAAACCTTCTACCGGAGTGAAACCCATCGTTGTATCAATTGATTTTCCACGGTCGATAGCGGCAATCGATGCACCATTGCCTATATGAGCAGTAATAATTTTCGACTTTTTGTAATCAAGTCCTAAAAATTCACACGACCTGCGCGATACATATCGATGACTTGTACCATGAAAACCATAACGACGAATTCCGTATTTTTTATACAATGAATAAGGAATACCATACATATAAGCATATTCAGGCATCGTTTGATGAAAAGCAGTATCGAAAACCGCTACTTGTGGCACTTCGGGCAATAATTCTGAAATTGCTTTAATCCCAGCAAGATTTGGTGGATTATGAAGCGGGGCAATCTCAATACATTCTTCAATTTTTTTAATTACTTCATCGGTAATTAAAACGCTTGAATTGAATTTTTCGCCTCCATGTACAACTCGGTGTCCTACAGCATGAATTTCATCGATGTTTTTAATTGATCCATGTTTTTCACTTGTTAAAACTCCCAGAATATATTCAACAGCGACCTGATGTTCAAGTATTTCACCTTCAAGTATAATTTTTTGTCCATCTTTACGGGTGTGTTTCATAAACGAACCCTTCATTCCAATTTTTTCAACACCACCTGACCCTGTAACCTCTTTTGAGGTCATATCGAACAATTTATATTTAACGGACGAGCTTCCGCAATTCAAAACTAATATATTCATAATTTATTTCTCCCCGCTATGTTTAACAATATTGCCCGATGCATCGTAATTATAAAAACCTTTGCCTTTGCTAACGCCAAAATTTTTTGCTCTGTATAATTTGAGCAAAACCGGCGAAGGTTTATATTTGATATTTCCATATTCGTCGTAAAGATTTTCGAGCAGACGTACAATTTTTTCAATTCCCATTTGGTCGGCAGTGCGAAAAACTCCCTGACGGTGTCCGAACCCAACAGTTAGTACTTTATCAATATCTTCCACCGTGGCAATACCCTCCATTAGCACTCCACAAGCTTCGTTTAATTGAATCAGAAACAGGCGAATACTTACCAATCCCGAAGATTCCATTACCGGCACATACTCATGATTAATAAGTTTTACAAACTGACATACTTTATCAAAAGTTTGTGCTGATGTATTTAATCCCGGAACAATTTCAATAATTTGAGAACCTGGTATATTCGATAAGAAATGAAGACCGATACAACGATCCTGATAAACAAGTTCCGATGCTAATTCGGTTACTACTACTGTTGAAACATTGGAGGCGATAACCGCTGTGGGTGATAAAACTCTTTCGAGATTCAGGAAAACTTCCTTGCGTTCTTTTACGCGCCGTTCACCTGTGTTATTATCATATCTTACTGCTTCAATCACAAAGTCGCAATATTTAAGATCTTCGTATTTTGTGGTTCCAGAAATTCTGCTTAAAACAGCTTTCTTTTCGTTTTGTGTTAAACCCCAGTTTTGAATTTTCTTATCAAGTTTTTGTTCAATGCGTTGAAATGCGTTTTCAATATTCCCTTCATTAGGTTCAAGAAATACCACTTCAATACCATTGAGAGCAGCTGTAGTTGCTATCACACTGCCCTCTTTTCCGCAACCCACAACGCCAATTTGTGAAAAAAGCGTGCGTTTGCGGTGTCTTTTACTTAGTCCGAACCTTTCAATAGGTTCAATTATCGGTTCTGCCATATTTTTCCTCCGGCTTCCTTTTGCGAAAGCGTTATTGTTTTTTTGAAATTCTTTGGGCTAATTTACTTATTTCATCGCCTGATTGGCAGTAATGGTTATCATCTTCACAATATCATCAACAGAACAACCACGAGATAAATCGTTGATGGGCGCTGCCATTCCTTGTAAAACCGGACCTACAGCCTGTGCTCCCGAGAATCGTTCCACTATTTTATATCCAATGTTTCCCGCCTGCAAATCGGGAAAAACAAGCACGTTGGCTTGTCCGGCAATTTTGCTTCCCGGCGCTTTGCTTTGTCCAATCGATGGCACAAGCGCTGCATCGGCCTGCAATTCACCATCAATAAGCAAGTCGGGCGCCATTTCCTGCGCAATGCGTGTTGCTTCAATTACTTTATCGGCAAGTTCGTGTTTCGCACTTCCTTTGGTTGAAAAACTCAACATAGCCACTTTTGGCTCGAAACCGCAGATGGCTTTGGTGGTTTGAGCCGTAGAAACTGCAATTTGAGCTAACTCGGCAGCATTAGGATTAGGATTTACGGCACAATCGGCAAAAACAAGCAAACCGCTTTCACCAAATTGCGGTGTTGGTGTAAACATAAGCAGTGCGCCTGAAACAATGCTGATTCCCGGCAGTGTTTTTACAATCTGAAATGCAGGACGAAGTACATTTCCGGTTGTGTTTTGAGCTCCTGCCAATTCTCCATCGGCATCGCCGGCTTTAATCATAAGACAGCCCAGATAAAGCGGATCTTTTGCAAGTTTACGGGCTTCTTCTTCAGTCAAACCCTTGCTTTTGCGGATTTCAAACAGCAAGCGGGAATAATCATCCATTTTCGGATGTGTTTCGGGATTCACAATAGTAGCTTCGCTAATTGAAGTTAACGAATGCTCTGCTGCAAGTTCAGCAATTTTCTTTTCATCGCCAATCAGAATCAACTTTGCAGCTTTCTCTTTCAGAATAATATCCGCAGCCTTTAAAGTGCGAATTTCAGTACCTTCAGGCAGCACAATCCGCATTGGATTTGCCTTGGCACGTTCCATAATTTTGTTTAATAAGTCCATTTATGTGTGTATTTTTAAGATTACCCGCTTATGAAGCTACAAAGATACTTATTTAAACCCAAAATTGCAATGTGGACTTTGCAATTAATTTTTATAAATCTGTTTATCTGATATTTATATAAATAAAAATATCAAAAAACTAAGCAAAAAGACAAAAGACACAATACTGCTTTCAAATTTAATGAGAAATCCTGAAATATTTCAGTAATTTTGCTAAAAATTTCGGGTTTTGGGTTTCGGATTAAAATTCCACTACATAATTATTATAACAAATTTAGCACTTCTCCCCTTTATGGGTTGGGGGTCGTTATCATCAAATGAATACAATACTTTGCGGTGCAGAATACGCCAAACAGATACTCGACATTCTTAATGAGTCGATATTATATTCGACCGCGCTTTACGATTATGATACTTGGAGCGATGAAACCATGCAACAATGGTTCGAAATTAAGCGAAAAGGAAACTTTCCTGTTATTGGAATTATTGAAGAAACAACAGGCGAGTTGCTCGGTTTTGGCACATATAGTCATTTTCGTTATCGTCAGGCTTATAAATATACAGTTGAAATATCGCTTTATGTACACAAAAACCATCGCGGGAAAGGATTGGGCAAGATACTAATGAGCGAAATTATCCGAAATGCATCGGAACAGAAGTATCATTGTCTGATTGGTGTTATCGATTCAAGCAACGAAGTAAGCATTGGTCTTCACAAGCAATTCGGGTTTGTACATTCAGGCACCATACGGGAAACCGGATACAAATTTAACCGCTGGCTCGATATTGATATTTATCAGCTTATGTTGCCTTATCCCGAAAATCCTGTTGAAGGATGAAATATTAAAATTCCCAGCGCACAAGCATTCTGAAATCAGTTTTTTTATTTCCTGTAATTAAATCGTTCCCGCTACCAATGCTTTCTCGTGCATCAGCGTATCGGGTTTGTGCGGCTTTGAGCCAAATTGAAAGCTTTCTGTTAATATCATATCTTACATTCACATAATACCTGCTTCCTGTTCCGTAAAACATGGGAATTGAAAATGCGTACAACACATCTTTTTCGTAAAGGTAAAAGCGGTTATCGTAATTAGCTGCATCGAAAAACTGATAACGGAAATCGATTTTTAGCGGAAGTGTTGAAAAAGCGTAACTCACATCCTGCAATGCGCTTGCACCAAAATAGGGAGTTTGAGTCGCTATTTGCGAAAAATTAACTTCAATCAGACTTTTAAAAGCGAAGTTTCCGAAAGTATAAACCATTTGATAACGCAACGAAGTTTTTCTGAATTCTTTTAGCTCAGGCAACACAGCGTTCCCTGCAAAATTATTCAATTTATCTTCATAACGCAATCTCCAATACATGTTCAGGCGATGTTGTGGAGCATAATCTGCTTGCAGCAAATAATCCATACCGTTTGATGGTGCGCTTGCAGTAAATTTTGGCCATACAAACCGATAACTATCAGCATAAGCAGAAATTTTCCATTTCCGAAACGGACGAACTTCGGTGCCAAGATAAAATCCGCTTTCATTGTTTACGCGGGTTGATTCTGAAAATGTATTGGCGTAAAAAGTATCGTATTCCGGTGAAAAATAGCGGTAAAGTGCAATAAGCGAAACGGTTGAAACAGGCTGAACAGACACACCATTGATTGTAGCCGGAGCAAGTCGGTCAGAAAGAGCCGTTTCACCAAAAAAGTTTAAATTCCGCAGTCTGAACCTGTAATTTAAACCTGCAACGTTTTGCTGCTTTCCGCTGAAATAATGATAGTTATAAACCGATTTCGCAGGTTGCAATTCCGCATCAAATACAGTATTTACGGCAGTAATACCCAATTGTAACCGATTAAAGTTAATGGTGGTATTAATACCTGCAACTTGTTGCGTAACAGTTTTTCGTTTGGCAATTTCAGCATCAGTACGATGCAAACCTGTTTTATAAATTGATGGAAAAACACCGCCAAGTGTATCGCCGTCAATTTTTTTGTTCGAATAAAAAGCAGTTACATCCATTTTTCCAAACCGTAGAGTTACACCCGCACCCCGAAAGAAATTATACTCATCTGTTGAACCGAATTTTTTCAAACCACGGTTTTTGGGTACTACATTGGTTACGTAAGCCGATTTACCTACGCTAAAATCGGGATGCAGCACCAAACCCATTCCGAAATTCGCCCTGAAATCGCCAAACACAGCCCGATAAATTTTTCCGATATTATCAAGCTGTGCAAAAGCCGAGAAAAAATCATAACCTTTACGAATGAATTGTTCTCCGGCATCTTTTTCTGTGGTTATGCCAAACTGAACCCTGTTGCGGTAATTAAAACGATACCTAAGCGAGTTGTAAATCGGCGAGCCTGAGTAGGGCGCTTTCATATATTTTTCTCCATCAACATTTTCAAATTCTTTTGACAAAAAACCGCTACGCTTTTCAGCGGTATAATCCATACGCACCAACATTTCGCTGCGCCCATAACGGAAAACTTCATTAAGAAAAATTTTTTTACCTTTTTTTTCGGTGCTTCCCAAAACCACAAAAGGTAACATACGACGAATATCAGTCATATCAAGACCTTCGACCAATTGCAATTCGTAAATAGTATGCATGGGTCCGTATCGGTATATATAGAACAGCAGGTTTTCAATCTGAATATCTGATAAAAAAGGAATACGTTCGAAATCTTCGCGTGTGCCTGAATTTATTTGCACGGGGTTTTGACTGAGCGCCATTAAATCATCGTAAAAAGTTTCAAAATCGAGCGCTTCATCACTTTCGGCAGCATATTGTTCAAAAATATCAGCAATTAACTGCTCTGTAATTCCACCGGCATCCTGTGCCTTCAAATTAAAGGCTAAAAATACTTCAACAGCTACTATAATAAACAGAAATCTGTTCATATTCTCAAAATTTATACCTGAGCGCGCTCAATAAATTTATGCCTGCAATGGGATGAAGTTCAGCGTTAACATCGAAATTAAAACCAGCAAGTTTAAAGCCTGAGCCAAAACACATAACAAGATAATTGTTGTAATATGCTCCAAATTTTGCATTCAGAAATCCCGAAATCGAATATTCAAATCCTGTTGCTATACGGTAAAAACTGCTGATTTCCTTATCTGCCTGCACACGCCAAACAAAATCGTCGGAAAAAAAATGCTGCGTTCCTAAACTAAAAACCGATGGTATTCGTTTTTCTAAAGAAGTAGATTTTATATTTGTCTGAAACGGGTTAAATGTACTGAATCCCAAAGAAGTTTGTGAAGTTATATTAAGATTTACTCCAATTTGAGGAAAAAATGCCGAACGATACTCGTTGATTCCTGTGAAATAAGCGCTAAAATAATTGAACTGCACGCCAAGAGCAAATTTATCGGCAAAATTGCGGGCAAAGCCAATGCCTGTAAGCATTTCGTGATAAAGAGGATAACCCATATACGAAAACTGAAGTCCGGCTGTAACAAAAGGAAGGGTGTAAGCCGCCTGAACCGTTCGGGTTGACAATTCTTTTAGCAAAAAACGGTTTTCGAACAGAATACCGGCTTCGCCACCCGCAATGTAACTCATGTTAGCGGCATTGCCAAAAGCAGTAAAATTTCGGGTATCCGACACAGAAGTACCTGCAATAGAAGTACCTGTTGGAATAATCACGGAAGATTGTGTAAAAACAGGTATAGATGCAATTATTAAAGCAAACAAGTAGAAGAGTTTTAACATATCAGATAATTAAGTAAGTGTTTGATTTCAAAAGTAAAAAAAATATTTGAAATATATTCAACTACGATAAAAAATAGTAATAAGCGATAAAACTTTTGAAATTACGGTACAAAAATTGTTGGTAAAAAACAATTAAATTTTAAAATGTGTATTTTTGCACTATGAAACAACTGACAATAATATTGTTTTCGATTTTAATACTTTTTCCCTGTGCCATAGCACAAAATAAAACTGTATCGAGTGAGTTTGTGCCACCCGGAGGTGCCCGTTTAATGGTACAGGTTAACGGCAATGATACAACTTTCCTTGCGTTTTTGCACGATTTATGGGTTTATCCACGCAATACATTTAAGAATAAAAAACAGGAACAGTTTTTCTGGCGCACAGTACGCGACGTTAAAAAAACACTGCCTTACGCCAAATTACTTGCCAGCGAACTTCGTTTGGTAAACATGAAAATAGTGGACATGCCAAACGAAAAGGAGAAAAAGAAATATATTTCGCAATACGAAAAAGAACTTTTTAAAAAGCATGAAGCTGATTTAAAGAAAATGACAGTTAATCAGGGACGGATGCTTATGAAACTTGTTGACCGTGAATGCGACAGAACTTCCTACGATTTGATAAAAAACTATAAAGGCACTTTTACAGCTGTTTTTTGGCAGGGTGTAGCTCGACTTTTTGGCTCAAACCTAAAATCGGAATTTAAAGCCGATGGCGAAGACAAGATAATAGAAAGGGTTATAAACTTGGTAGAAGCAGGACAATTATAAATTAAAATCAGGAAAATTCCTGATTTTTTTTTAATTTTGTATTTCACTTTTAATTACTTCAATACAAATAAAATGGCAAAAAAAAGCATATTTTCGTTCCTGAATTTTCTGAAAGAAGAAGATGAGGATTCGATTAGTCTTGAAAAATCGATGATTAGGCATAAAATCAGGGCTCAGAAAAAAGAACTTACTGATGACCAAAAAATTGAGTCGGCCAGAAAAATTTTTGAAAAAATTGAACACATGCCCGATTTTATTAATGCAAAAACTATATTGATGTATTGGTCAACTTCCCGCGAAGTTCCCACACATGATTTTATAGATAAATGGAGTAAAGAAAAGAAAATTCTGCTACCGGTAGTTGTTGGTCGAATGATGGTTTTGAAACCATTTACAAGCCGCGAAAATCTTACACGAAGTGAACTTGGCATTTGGGAACCGCAGGCACAGGAAACATATCTTGAAGAAATTGACCTTGCAATTATCCCCGGTTCAGCATTCGACCGAAAAAAACGCCGTTTAGGACGAGGTCGCGGTTATTACGACCAGTATCTGAAACAGAAAAAAATAAAAAAATGGGGTATTGCTTACGATTTTCAAGTGGTTGATACTGTACCCGCAACCGAACACGATATTAAAATGAATAAAATAATTACACCAACGATAACTGTTGATTAATATACTGCTACCCAAATAGTCGGAATGATAGAAATAGACCCCCTGCCCCTGAAGGATTTGCCCCCCAACCCCCTAAAGGAGGAGTATGGCTCGCAGAAATAAGCCCACCGGTTTGTTGAATTCCATTGTATGTTACGCCCAGTGTATCAAAGCGCTCTTTGATTTTAGTGGTTAAAGTGGCGTATTTAGCCTGTAAAGTGTCTTTTACAGGGCTTGCTGTAAATATACCCGAGTTACTTACTTTACTGGTAATGCGCTGACTACCCATGTAAATGTGCTTGGTGTAGTTACCGCCGTTACTTACTACCAAATATGGGCTTATATATGCCGTAAACTTGCTTGTTCCGGTGCGTGCCGCGCTCAGCGCGCCGTTTACCTGTACGCCTTCGTTATCGTAACTTTGCTTTACGGTGCGCTCTCCCGAGGCATCGTACCAGTAGTTGCTTACAAAACCGTTGTCGTTTATGCCCAGCAAGCGGTTTTCTTCATCCCAAAGATAGCGGCGTGTGTTGGTTGCTACCAATGTGCTATCCGGTTGCATAGCGCCTGTAGCCACCACAAGCATATTTCCATTGGCATCGTAAACCTCTCCCTAACCCTCTCCAAAGGAGAGGGAAATCTGAAAAATGAAGTTTTGTGCTACGATGTTTATTTTTTTTGCGTCTGCAATATTAGCAATTTGTTGCGAATTATCGGCACTTTTCAGATTTCTATAGAAAATGACAGGTAAACACCTATCATTTTCTACCTATTGATTGTAATTATCTTTTGATTTACAATTATTTACACTGGCAACACCAAATCTGATACATTACTCCAGCATTTCAAACATTACCTTTTTATTTTAATTATTTCATTTTTCTCTGATTTTTTTAAATAATATATTGCAATTTCTTTTGTCAGTGAATCGAAATTTGATAAATCATAAATGTTATTATTTTGCTTATAATTAAAAGTTTGCCATAAATAACAATATACATCCCAATAAGCTTTTTTATAATTGAACTTATTTGCCATTAAAAATGAATATAACAACATTTCATGCTCAAGATTTTCAACTTTCTTTATCTTTTTCAATATTTCATAGCTTGTTATATTACCATTTTTAATTCGATTTGATAGGTGTTTGATTATAAAGTGATTTTGATTTTTTTTAAAATCGATGTAAAAATGTGATTCATTTATTACTTCAGAATCTTCTTTAATATTGAGAATTTGGGAATCATTAATTTTTAAATTTTTCTCTCTTTTCTTTACTGATTCAAATTTTTCAACAACATAATCAGTTCTTTTAAAAAAATTCAAATATCCCATTATATAAAAAAATTCCATATCAGTTTTAGCAAAATAGTTTTGTTGCTCATTTAATGCTTTGTCATAGAAAACTAATAACCAATTCCATGTCATGGAATCAATCTTAAAATCTATCTGTTTATCAAAATAACCATCGTTACTCAATACTAAACATGAATCAAGAAAACTTTTAGAAAAAAGCACTTCATTATTATATTTACTATTCTGATTAATTTCACTTTTTAATAAAAAATTTTTTACATTTTTTATTCTCTGCAAATCACTAAATTTATCTGAAATTCTATTCATATTATAGATATCCAAAATGAAACTATAAATGTAATAATTCAAATCACAATTGTATTTGTTGCTTAAAAAAATTGCATAGGGAAATAGCTCATAATGATCGTATTTATATATATCAAAAAAAGATGAACTATCTGCTTCAGATAATATGCTCAACTTTGCATTATATATATTCCTTTTATTATCAGTATTATAAAACAATGAAATTGTAATAAAGAGTGCAAAACAAATTATGGTACATGATAACCAAACATAAATTAATTTTTTGTGACTTTTCATTTTTATAAGTATAAAATTAACTTCCTATTATCTTGATTAATTGACAGTTTGAAGTGTGGCATTTGATGATCGAGGTAAATCATTTGGTTGTTCTAAACCATTTTTTTTGTAAGATGGACTTGCATTATTTGACTTTTCAGTTTTTATAAGTTCTCCATTTTGATATGTATTCCAATATCTTTGAAAAAAATACAATCCAATATTTTCAAATACTAACCTGTATGAACCTTTTTCTATAACTCTGCCTTTATTATTTACTTCTGACACTAAAGTATTATCAGGTGCAGATATTATCAAATTTGGAAATTTTTCTGATAAGTATTTTGCAAATTCACTTGTACTACATGCATGAAGTACTATTTCAATTTCTTTTGCTTTTCCACTATCGATATATTCTTTCCACAGATTACTATCTGTATAAAATGTCATCAGTGATATAAACTCTGTATAATCATTTATATAAAACAAAACTTGCTTATCATTTCTTTGAAGATAAACATAAATACCATTTTTGTCTCCATGTGAAAAAATATGAATTCTATTGTCATTTCGATATTGTTCGGCAAATTTTCTAGAATAGTATTCTTTAGGTTCTTTTTTCTTGTGAAAATTATGCTTTTCTTTTCCATCGGTGTCAACATATTTTACCGGATTATTCTCAACATACACATAACTCCCAATATTCGGATATTTCTCCGCCAGCGGGTCCACACTTAGCCATACACTCCTTTTAGAATCATAATACCGTGCATGGTAATAATACAGCCCTGTTTCTTCGTCACGTTCCTTGCCGTTAAAGAGGTATGGGGTAGTCCATGAACTTGCTGAGCGGCGTTCGTCAATAAAGGTTTCGCCAAAAGGTACGTATTCTACATGCTGAACCAGCGCACCTGTGATATCGGTTATTAAACTACTGCTTCCGAGATGATCACTGTGATAAAAATAGGAACTTGCAGTAGTTACGGGATTGCCCGATACCAAACCTCCGTTTTGTTGAACTCCTTTGTAGGTTACGCCCAGGGTATCAAAGCGCTCTTTGATTTTAGTGGTTAAAGTGGCGTATTTAGCCTGTAAAGTGTCTTTTACAGGGCTTGCTGTAAATATACCCGAGTTACTTACTTTACTGGTTATGCGCTGACTGCCCATGTAAATATGCTTGGTATAGTTGCCGCCGCTGCTTACCACTAAGTATGGGCTTATGTATGCCGTAAACTTGGTTGTGCCTGTACGCGCTGCGCTTAGCGCGCCGTTTACCTGTACTCCCTCGTTATCGTAACTTTGTTTTACGGTGCGCTCTCCCGAGGCATCGTACCAGTAGT
>CAYONE010000013.1:0-60628 GCA_964405245.1 uncultured Paludibacter sp. | reverse complement strand
GAATATTGTTGATAAACAACCATATAATAAATTAATTCAAATAATCTCTAATAAATATCTGATAAAAAGATGTTTATAATTTATAAATAAATGAATACAAAAGATTATTTTTTCATTTTTTGTATTAATTCAGGGTAAAGTGTTTTTTTTACCCATTGATAATTTGGTTCAACGGTAAGAATTTTTTTATAAACAGCCATTGCATCTTCCATTTTACCTGTTTTTTCTAAGGCTTTAGCAAGGGTGGTAAGCACACTCAGGTAAAACCAGTTGTTTTCCGAAATTCGGGTTTGTTCCATCTTTTGGATTCCAATTTTGTACAGTCTTATTGCTTCTTTTTTATTTCCGCCAAATAGGTTTGGAGTGTAGAATAGCGCATTCGCCTTATCAACTATAGCCTGTATATTGTTTTTGTCCGTTTCAAAAGCTTTATTAATAAATGAAGCACTTTCAGGTCCGAGAGTTATTGCTTTAAACTTGCTTAATGCGATTTTAAAACCAATAAAAGCGCTTTTGTAAGCATTTACGGTTGCGTTATTTTTGTCTGATTTGAGTAGTTGATCGAGTAAAATATTACCTTTTAATATGTAATTT
Organism: uncultured Paludibacter sp.; assembly: GCA_964405245.1. Taxonomy (GTDB): domain Bacteria; phylum Bacteroidota; class Bacteroidia; order Bacteroidales; family Paludibacteraceae; genus Paludibacter. Next base: position 60,034 of record CAYONE010000013.1, on the reverse strand, counting down.
TCAGCCTGTTCGTATTTTTTTAAACCTAAAAGATAACCAATATAACCATAATAATAATTTACCAGTTCCAGTTTCTGATCAAATGTTTTTAATTCGCTGTTTTTCTCCATTTTTTGAATTACAGCTACCCAGGTTGCCATATCACCGCTAATATATGCATTGTAAATGGTTTTTCGATAAGTGTTTTGTGCTTCGGTAAAATGTAAACATATAAATGATAAAAATATCATTATCAGTCCTTTATATTTATATTTCGGTCTTTCCATGTGAGTGTTTTATTTTTTTTCTGTATTAAAGCATTGTATATTATTTGTAAAAAAACCAACTGTTGTATATACATAAATCGAATATTGTCCGAAACATTTTGCAGGCTTGTAAGCGAAACAAAAAGGCGAATGCCAAGAATAAATGAAATATAAATGAGAAAGTGAAGCCAAAAACCGGAAAAAAGTAAAATAAATGGCGACAAAGTGGTTAAAATAGCAAACAGTATTGTAACTGCAATGCTACCTCCAAAAAACCTGAATATATTTTTTGAAAATCCTGCAATGGCTTCGTTCAGATTTTTATACATAGTACACTGAATGAGTTCGTTACCAATTAGTGTTGCAACTTTGAGTTTTTCTTTTTTATAAAAACGTATAATTTCAATGTCCTCAACCGGATTGTTCCTGAATTTGCTGTGCGGTTGCAGCTTTCTATAAATTGCAGTATCGAAAAGCATAAATTGTCCGTTTGCAGCCGAAAATGATTTCCACGATGAAAACCGGACAAGGAAAAGAGGCAACAAACTTAATAATATCCAATTCATTAATGGCACAGCATATCTGGTTTCTTTAACCGGCATAAGCTGATGCGGAAAAACAGAAAGCAGTTTTAATTTGTATTGGTTAAAATAGGTTACTGCTTTTTCAATGAGTGTATCACTAACGCGAACATCAGCATCCAGAAATAAAAGCAAATTGCCTTTTGCCAATGCCGCAAGCTGGCTACATGCATAATTTTTTCCGAGCCAGCCCTTTTCCGGTTCATTACCCTGTATAAGTTTTATACGATTGTCAGTTGAGGCAAAAGTAGTAACTATTTCACAGGTTTTGTCTGTCGAATTATCATCGTAAACAATAATTTCGAAATTTTGATATGTAAATTTTTTAATATCTGACAGTAAATTTCCGATATTGTTTTCTTCGTTTCTCGCGGGTATTAATATCGACACAAAATCATTTATATCAGCATTAATTTTTGCCGGAAGTCTTATTTTTGTTATCCAATTGATGAATGAAACCATCAGTCTGATAAATCCGAAAAGCAATATGAAATACACGAAATATATCATAATGGATGCGGTGCTTTTTGGTTGTTTTTACAGTTTTCAGCAAAATGATTGAAAGCCGATTCAATTTCTCTGAGATTTTTTCCGGTATGATTGAAATGTGTAAAATGTACCCACAGACTGGGCTTTTTGTCTGAAAAAAAGTCAATCAGGTTCACGTTGAATACCAGTTGCAAATCGGGGCGACTTTTTTTAAGTATGTATTCAATGCCTTTTTCAAATTGAAAATAATCAGTGTAAACCGATTGAATTTCGCCCTGGGGAAATATCAATAACATATTGCTGTTTAAATTCAATAATTTGACCGAATAATTCAGACTTTCTACCATGTTACGTTTTCCCGGATGTATGGAAAAAGCGCCTCCGTTACGTAAAATTTTAAATTTCCGGAGTTGATTTTCAAGCATCATCACATGAAATTTCCGGTGAATAAATTTTTTATTCAAACGTAGCTGAATAAAACCATCCCACCAGGAAAAATGATTGGATATTAACAAAACGGGTTTGCCGTTGTCGTTAAAGTTTCCTTTAAAGTAAACGTTTCTAAAGATTCTTTTCAGTCCAATATATGAAAAGATATCAAAGAAAATCATTCCGGTAACTGTATGAGCAGCTTTTATCATTTCAGAAATAAAAATTTGAAAACAGTAAGTATTGAGAAAAAGGCTAACTGAATGTAAAATAAGTTTCGCGCTGGCTTATTCGCAATTTTCAAGCCTGTAAATACAGTAAGAGCATGAAAAACCAATGCTGCTCCAAGCCACGATGTAAAATTCTGCAAAGGCGGATAACCATTTTCGAAGCTCCACATGTGCATTTCGGGCGCAATAAATTCTATTATGAAGTCGTAGAAAACCATTAAAAATGCTCCGGATATAATTCGTAAAAAACTATTTTTTGTGAATTGATAAACTATACTATGCGTTGCATAAACTAAAAAAAGCCAGTTAAGTCCGATTATGAGCGGTGTGTTAAATATTTGCAAACCAAGACCTTTGCTATATTCATATTGTCCGAAAATGAGTCCCGAATTTACGCCTGCAACTTCGAAAAAGTACGAACTTACTATGATAATTGAAAAAATTACAACAGTTTTATAATCCCATAGTTTGTGATGATAAAAAGCCGCGCCAAAAACCAATAATAATGTGAAGGGTGTAATGGCAATAAAAAGCTCACGTGTCCATGGCAAAAAGAAAAGTACCAAACCTACAGCATAAAAAACTACAAAATTATGTGATATTTCCTGTTCGGAAATGAGTTTTTTTAAACGGTTCATGGCAGTTTCTCTATTTCGTTATCAACAATTTTAGCGCTGGCTAAGCAAAGTGGAATTCCACCTCCCGGGTGTACACTTCCGCCGGTAAAATAAAGATTTTTTATGGAACTCAATTTGTTGGGATGCCGTAAAAAAGCAGCAAACATCGAATTGGATGAACTGCCGTATAAAGCGCCTTTTGTGCTCAATGTGTGTTTTTCAATTAACTTTGGGGTAATGTAATGTTCGCACCGAATATGTTGCTCGATGTCAGTTTTTAAAACACGGTTAATTTTACCGATAATATTTTTTTTTGCTTCTCCGATTGCCTCATCCGTAAGATTGATGTTGTGGTGCGGCGTATTTATCATTACAAACCAGTTTTCACAATTTTCGGGAGCATCATCGCTACATATTTTTGAACTGATAAAAATATATACAGTAGAATCCTGTGGCAAAATATTTTTATGATTTATTGCTTCGAATTCGTCATTGTAATTGTTGCTGAAAAGTATGTTGTGAAGATCTAATTCATTGTAAGTTTTATTAATTCCCCAATAAAAAATAAGTGCCGACGATGAAAGTTCCGCTTTTCTCAAACGGTTTTTCAATGGATGATTGTCCAGCATATTTTCAGCTACATATCTGCTGTCTGAATCCGAAACAATCAGATCGAAATTTTCTGTCTGTCCGTCAAATTGTAAAGAATGAGCTGTTTTGTTTTTAATCAGAATTTTTTCAACAAGAGTATTGAACTTAAATTTTACACCGGCTTTCAATGCAAGATTATAAACTGATTCAATTATCGAATACATACCATTAAGCGGGAAATATGCACCCAGATTATTCTCCAGATGAGCAATCATATTCAATGTAGCCGGAGCTCTGAATGGGTTTGAGCCGTTATACGTAGCATATCGATCGAAAAGTTGAATTATGTTCGGGTCGGAAAAATCGGACTGGTTTGCTTTGTGAATGCTTCTGAAAAAATCAAGTTTATGAAGTTTCAGAGCTATTTGTTTGTAAGGCGCAGAATTGAAATTTGCTAAATTGCGAAATGAACTGAACAGAAAAACAGGTGCACTCAATTTGTACATTTCTTCCGATCGTTTTAATCGTTGAAATATTTTTTCCGGTTTTTCGCCGGTTTTGGTTTCAATTTCAGACTTCAGTTTTTCCTTATCGTGATAAAAATTAAAAACCGTGTTATCTGAAAAAAAATACCGGCAATTGTTTTCGAGCAAAACATAAGGAAGTTTCTCACTCATTTTTTCGTCACATAAACTGAAAAGTTCGTCCACGAGTTCAGGCAAAGTAAAAAGCGAAGGCCCTGTATCGAAACGATAACCATCAATCCTGATTTCGGAAAGTTTACCGCCCGGTTTTTCGTTTTTTTCGAAAACCGTTACATCCCAGCCTTTTTTGGCCAGGCGTATCGCAATAGCTATACCGCCAATTCCCGAACCGATAACAGCTGCTTTCATTATGGTTTGGATGTATGATGTGTGTGAAGTTCGTGTAAAAATTCCTCAAAAATAATTCGAAACCAAACTGTAAAATGCTCAGGATTGTGAGCTATTTCTTCCTCAATTTCTGTGATTGACATATACTTGTATGACATAACTTCGCCTGTATTTACAGCAGGTAATTCATCGGTTTTACCTGCAAAAACATGGTCTATCTCATATTCAATCAGCATATTATCGAAAGGAGCCTTATATGTAAACTTAAACAGAAATTTCAAATCGGTTCTCAAACCCATTTCTTCGTAAAGCCTTCGGTTGGCAGCTGTTAAAGTGTCTTCGCCCGGAAATGGATGACTGCAACAGGTATTTGTCCACAAGCCGGCAGAGTGATATTTATCAGAAGCACGCTGCTGCATGAGAATTTTATTTTCGGAATTAAAAATGAAAACCGAGAATGCTCTGTGCAACAATCCTTTTTTGTGCGCTTCTAATTTAGCCATTTGGCCTATTGTATTATCATATTTATCAACCAGAATTACCATTGAATCAGAATTTTGAATAGAAATATGCTTTAAGCATTAATAATAATTTCCAAACAGCCGATACACTTATCCGTTTTGATTTAAGTGATTCAGCTTTTGTATTAGCAATATTTGATGTAAGAGCAAGGTAGTAAAAATATGCAGTATAAACTCCCCATTTTGATGTTGCAGGCAGTTGCTTTATACCTTTCAAAGCATAGGCAAAATCTTCATTGATATCCTGCAAGAGAATTTTCTTTGTATCTTCATTTAAATCGGAATTATTCAAAACCGGAAAATATATTCGATGCAAACCTAATGTATCCTGACCTATATCGCGTAGGAAATTTATTTTCTGAAAAGCCGAACCCAAACGCATGGAGTAACTTTTTAGATTTTCGTACAATTTGTGGTCTCCTGAAACAAAAACTTTAAGACACATCAGACCAACTACATCGGCCGATCCGTATATATATTCTTTTATCTCACTTTCGTTATAAGTAGTTTTGTATAAGTCCCATTTCATACTATTCAAAAATGCCTGAATCAATGCATCATCTATGTCATATTTTTTAACTGTATCCTGAAAAGCATTCAAAACCGGATTCAGACTGATACCGTTTTGAACCGCTTCATAGTAATCGGAAATGAACTTTTCCAGAAGTTTCGCTTTATCGTAATCATGAAATGTATCCACTATCTCATCGGCAAACCGAACAAAACCATAAATGGAATAAATTGCATCTCTGATATCGCTATGCAAACATCTTACCCCTATTGAGAAAGATGTACTGTAAGCGGACGTTACAAGTTTACTGGTTTTGTATGATACTTTTTTGAAAAGAGAATCCATATTGAATTGTTGCTTCTGATTATTTATGATAGATATTTTTTTGCTAAAGTTGCTACAATCTTACCTGAAATAATGCTGGGAGGCACGCCGGGTCCGGGAACTGTAAGTTGTCCGGTATAAAATAAGTTTTTTAATTTTCTGTTTTGCATTTTAGGTTTCAGAAAAGCAGTTTGAAGCAGGGTATTTGCCAACCCATAAGCATTTCCTTTGAACGCGTTATAATCGCGTATGAAATCAGTAGCAGCATAGGAATGATAAAAACTGATAGCATCTTTTATTGGCTTACCTGTGATTTTTTCAATGCGTTCAATAAGCTGATCGAAATATTTTTTTCTTAAATCGTCAGTATCCATTAATCCCGGTGCTGCTGGTATTAGAAAAATGCCTGTTTCTTTTCCTATCGGAGCAAGTGAACTGTCTGTTTTTGTCGGAAAACTGGTGTAAAACATAGGTTTTGCAGGCCATTCGGGTGTATCGTAAATATTTGAAGCATGCGTATCAAAATCCGAATCGAAGAAAAGTGTGTGGTGCGAAACATTTTCGACAGGGCGATTAAAACCCACATAATACAGTATTGCTGAAGGAGCCATTATTCTTGATTGCCAGTAAGATGCTGTATAGTTGCGCAACTTCGCGGGTAACAGCAATTCAGTGTGATGATAATCAGCACCTGAAATTACCAAATCGGCTGTTATAGTTTCACCGATGGCAATAACTCCGCTAACTTTATTATTATCCACAAGCATCTCACTTACTTTTGTGTTTGTTCTGATTTCAACACCATAACTTTTTGCCAATTTCTCCATGGCTTTTACTAATTGGTACATTCCACCTTTTATATGCCACGATCCCAATACCATATCGGCATAGTTCATAAAGCAATAAAATGCAGGCGTTTTCTGCGGTTTTGCACCCAGAAAAAGTACAGGAAACTCCAAAACCTGTCGAAGCCGGTCATCTTTTATGTTTTTACGAATAACCCCACTTATGTTTTTAACAAACTGCATACTTCGGGCTGCAGTAGCAGGCATTATTAGCTCGAAAATCGACTTGCCGGGCTTATAAACCACTTTATCCATTGCTACGCGGTAGTTGAACTCAGCGTCTTTTAAAAATCTTTTAAGAAAAACACTGCTTCCTTTTTCAATGCTTTCGAATGTTGAATAAATTTCTTCGAGATTAGCTGATATTTTGAGAGAATTATTGGTGCCAAAAAAAATTTCAGTTCCCGGATTCAATCGTTCAAGTTCGTAATAGTCAGATGGTTTTTTGTTGAAATCTGAAAAAAAATTCTCAAAAACATCGGGCATCCAGTAGAAAGTTGGTCCCATGTCAAAAGTAAAACCATTTGTTATCAATTGGCGTGCTCTTCCGCCAATGGTTTCATTTTTTTCGAGAATTGTTACATTGTAGCCTTCTTTTGCCAGATAACACGCTGCTGAAAGACCCGAAAAACCTGAACCAACAATTACTATTTTTTTATTATTATTTTGTGGCATTATTGATGAAAATTATTACTCTTAAACTGTTCTTTTGAAAGTGAAATTGGAATGTTATTTTACTACATTGAACAAAAGTAGTTCAAATTTGTTCAAATATAAATTTAATTATTGGAAATAATTAGTTTGAAATAAAAATTGCACCAATGAAGTCGAAAGAAATATTGCTTGAATTAATTGAGCATTTGTCAGAATACGAAAACAATTGCACTAATACCGAAACCAGCCTGAATACCGGCGATTTTTTAGGATATCTGAATATGAAATTAAAGCCGCAGAGTTTAAAGAGAAATCAGGTAAGCGGGGGCAGGGAGGAGTGGCGTTTTGAGCAATTCAATGATAACAATTTAGCAACTGATATCAGTATTCTGGTAGCTGTTATGTTTCGTTATACCAAAGGTTATATTAAAAAAGCTTTGAAAGATAGCATATTAAATACTGCTGATGAGTTTTCGTTTTTGATTACTTTGCTCACTTATGAAAGTATTACAAAAATTGAACTTATTAATTTACAGGTGATGGAGAAAACTTCGGGAAACGAAATTATTAACCGGCTTATAAAACTTGGACTTGCGAATCAGGAATTAAATCAGGATGATAAGCGAAGTCTCAGAATTAGTATTTCGGAAAAAGGCCGTACTGAACTAATGAATGTTTTGCCACAAATGCAAATAGTTTCACAAATTGTAGCGGGTAATCTTAACGAAGATGAAAAGTATGCATTATTATTTATTTTGCGTAAACTTGACAAATTTCACAATCATATTTTTAACCACAAACGCAAACACGAACTCGTGGAATTGCTAGAAGGAAAATAAACCGAATAGTATTACCGTATTCACTACAAAAAAGTACTTTCACCAACAATTAAATTATCAAATTCATATACTATTTATTTAGAATGTGTTTCAATATGTTGAAATTCAGATTAATATATTTGAGTTTCAATGATGTGGATTATTTTCTATTTTATTGAATTTATTTCTATTGATTAAATTGAATTTGCTTTGTTATTTTGTAGTGAAATTTGTTTAATGCAAAAATCTCACCAAAAATAATATCATGAAAAAATTTCTACTCTTATTTCTCTTTCTATTTTCCTCTTATTTTGCTTATAGCCAGCGTTATATGGAAAAGCTAGACCGCAGTGTAGTGGCTCAAAAAGTTTCCAATGGAGTTTATGTAAATTGGCGAATACCTTCCGAAGAATGGTATAATACTGCTTATAAACTTTACCGCGACGGAACATTAATTTTTACAACTACAACAAGCGGAGCATCAAATTATTTGGATGCAAGTGGTACAATCAACTCGAAATATTCGGTTTCTTCTGTTCGAAATGGTGTTGAGTCAGCACAATCGGTACAAACAACAGTACTTTCAAAATCCTATCTCGAAATTCCGATGCGGGATATTAAAAAGCTCGGTAAAACAGGTTATTATCTGAATGATGCTACTGCTGCCGATTTGGATGGCGATGGACAGTACGAAATCATAATCAAAAGAATGAACCGCGATTGGACTGAAAACTGCACTAATTTCAGTTATTTTGAAGCATATAAATTGGATGGAACTTTCATGTGGGCGATTGATGTGGGCCCGAATATAACCATGGATGTTGAAATCAATATTGCGGCTTATGATTTGGATGGAGATGGTAAAGCTGAAGTTTTTATGCGTTCGTCGGACAATACCATTTTTGGTTTGGATATTAATAATCAAGGTGGAGTTTCGGTTGGCGACCGCGATGGCGATGGCTACACAAATTACCGTCAGGCTCCGTTCTATGGAATTGGTGGTGATGGTTTTATGAATGCCGGACCTGAATATCTTTCGTTAATAGATGGAATTACCGGAAAAGAAATTGATTGGAAAAACTTTATTGCCCGTGGTAGTTCAAGCGACTGGGGCGATGGTTATGGTCACCGCGCAAATAAATTCTTTTTTGGCGCACCTTATCTTGATGGTAAAAAACCAAGTTTATTTATAGGGCGAGGTATTTATACACAAACTAAAATGCAGACTTATGATGTGGTGAATAAAAAGCTTGTACCAAAATGGTTTTGGGAGTCAGGTCAGTCTGGTACACTTCAAAAAGGGAAATGGGATGATGTTTCAAAAAGTTATTTCGGTCAGGGTTATCATAATTATACAATTGCCGATGTTGACGATGATGGTAAAGATGAAATAAACTGGGGCTCAATGACTGTTGATGACGATGGAAAACCATTGTATTCAACAGAGCTCGGACATGGTGATGCACAGCATTATGGCGATTTCGATCCCTACCGCAAAGGTCAGGAAATGTTTGCATGTAATGAATCAAGACCCGGAACGAACCTGCGCGATGCCAAAACCGGGAAAATTCTTTACCGTAAAGTTGCTGCAAGCGATGTAGGGCGGGCAGGAGCAGGAAATATTTCTGATTTATACAAAGGAGTTGAAGTTTGGGGTAATGGAGTTGGTTTATCAGCGACAGATAAAACAGAACTTTCACATTTTGGTGTTGCCGAGAATTATTGCATTTATTGGGATGGTGATTTATTGCAGGAATTGTTAGATCATTCAGGTTTTTCAACCGGAACCGGTGTTGGTTATGGTTCCATAACTAAATTCAATGGGTATGGAAATATTTCCACGCTACTTTCCGCCGATGCATATTCATGTAATTATACAAAAGGAACGCCTTGTTTACAGGCTGATATTTTGGGCGACTGGCGCGAGGAAGCTATTTGGTGGCGTCAGGATAGTTTAGCTTTACGTATTTATACAACTCCTTATCAAACAAATCACCGTATTTATACTCTGATGCACGATCATCAATATCGTCAGGCAATTTGCTGGCAAATGTGCGGATACAATCAACCTCCTCATACGAGTTATTATCTTGGAAGCGATTTCCCAACGCCAATTCCCGCAAAATCAACTAACGGAAAATTGGTGCTAAAAGGTACTTCGGCAATTTGGGATGCAACAACCGCAAATTTTATCGATGGCGAAAACGGACAGGGACTCATTGGCGATAATGCACCTTCAGTAGTGTTTACAAACGGTAAAAGTGTACTTTTCGATGAACGAAGCGTGAACAAAAACATCACATTGAATGAAAATATTCAGCCTGAGTTATTAATGATTTCGGGAAATGATAATTATTCAATTTCAGGAGCGGGAGCATTAAGCGGTTCAATGATTCTCGATAAAACAGGTGATGGAACTTTAACGATAAACGGAAATCACACTTATTCAGGTAAAACTGATGTTTGGGAAGGTAATTTGGTGTTTAATGGAAATTTAGCAAATTCACCTGTAATTGTTCGTCGTCATGCTGGTTTTGGTGGTTTTGCAGCTGTTGGCAATGGACTTACAACCGAATTCAATGCAAGTGTATATGTTGGCGTACAAAATGTAGCTGATACATTAAAAGTTACAGGAACGCTCGATTTAGTTAACGGTGCAAAAATAGTTTTCGATTTATCAGATATTTCTACTTTTGATGCTAACGGAAATGCAAATCCCGGCACAAAAAAGAATGATTTTTTAAGAGTTTACGGTACTTTGAAACTTGCTTCAACTTCTGTTATCGCAGTAAATCAATTAGGTGATTCCTTGGCTTCGGGAAAATATCTTTTAGCAAAAGTTGATGCGTTATCTGGTAGCCTATCTACTGTAAAAATTATCGGGAGCGGAGGTAAATCAGTAGAATTATCGTATAATGCAACAGCTAATGAATTATTTCTTATTGTAAAAGGAACACGTAGTGTTGCCAAAATAAACTGGAGTGGTAAAGTTAATTATACCTGGGATTTGGCCAAAACTGCTAACTGGAGTAATAATGGTTTTCAGGATATTTTTGTATCAAATGATAGTGTTTTGTTTGATGAAACCGGAATTAACAGGTCAATAACGATTTCTGATTCGATAAAAGTTGCGAATATTGAGGTTTCAGGCGATTTGAATTATACTTTTAACGGAACAGGTGTAATAAGTGGTAACGCAAGTTTAACAAAATCGGGTAGAAACGCTCTTTACATTAACACACGTAACGATTTCAAGGGAAAAACAATTATTAATGAAGGTTCTTTAATTTTGAAATATGCGCCTACAGCAACTAACAATGGTGGTATTGGTGGAGTAAATACTGACCCTTCATATTTTGTATTGAGAGATAGCTCGATTTTACAAATTACCACAGCCAACGAACAGGTAGCGCGGGCACTTACAGTTGATGGCGATGCCGGTGGACTTATTAATGTTACTTCGGCATTGTACTGGAATAATCAGATAAAAGGAACCAAATTAACAAAATACGGCAGTTCAATATTGTATATAGGTTATAATAATTCAGCATTGAACGAAACGGTATTAAAAGCCGGTACAATTAAGCTCAATACAAACGAATCTGTATCATATGGTATAGGTAAGAAAATCACACTTTTAGGCGGAACGCTCGAAACATTAAACAATAATGGAGCTTATCTTTCAAGCAATCATGCAATTGATGTGCCTGCCGGAGCAAGCTCTACAGTCATTGCTGGTGCACGATGCGAATACAACGGTACTTTAACGGGTGGCGGCAATCTTACCTGGAATACTGATTTTATCAGAGCTTATATCAATGGAAACTGGTCGGCATTTGAAGGAAATCTCAATATTACTAAAAATGGAGCAAATTCAACTTACGAAGATAAGTTTATTTATAACAGTACTTCAGGAATGCCTTTAGCTACAGTTAATATTGCATCGGGAGTTATAATGTGTTATAAAAACGGAACAAACGATAACGGCACGACCACCATAAAATTAGGTATGTTAACGGGAGCAGGTTCGTTTTATAATGCAGGATTGGAAGTTGGCGCAAGCAATAAAAACGGTTCATTCTCGGGAGTAATTTCAGGAGCTACCAACGTAAAGAAACTCGGAACCGGACTTTGGGTCGTTTCGGGTGCGCAAACTTATACAGGATCTACAATTGTAAATGGTGGAACTTTAACTTTGAGTGGAAGTTTATCCACCGGAACCACATACATTCAGGATGGTGCATTAATGAATTTAAGTGGTACAACAGCCGGAGCTATACAAATACAGGCAGGCGGAACTTTAAACATAACAGGAACTTGCGGAGGCTTATTGTCAAATAATGGCACACTCAGAGGTACAGGTACTATTACCGGAAATGCTTCAATGGGAAATGGTTCTGTTACCCGACCGGCTTTAAATTCTATAGGCAGTTTGACCTTTAGTGGCAACGTAACTATGAGTAATTCTGCGATGTTGGATATGGAAATTTCCGGAATATATTCGGATAAATTAATCGTTAATGGTAATTTGTTGTGTAATGGTACATTGAGCGTAAAAATCATTTCAGGATCTCCTGCCGATGGAAATTCATATCAGCTTTTCGCTGCAACTACTATTTCGGGTGTTTTCACTTCAGTTGAATTACCTGAGTTAGATCCTGCGCTTGAATGGAATTTGGATGATTTATATATTACAGGCACAATCAGGGTTCGAATCAAAACAGGTATTCTTACCCCAACATTGCGCATTGGAGTAAAACAAAATCCAACCACAGGACGATTCCTGATTTTCAGCGAAAGAAATTTTGCAGATGCATTGGTTGTGGTTTCAGATTTGCAGGGACGCATTGTGTTTGAAAGCAAACAAAATATTGCCGAAGATTATTTTGAAATAAATCTGCAAAATTATCCATCAGGCGTTTATTTGCTTCGTTTAATTTCACCAAACGAAAGTTCGGAAGTTTTGAAATTAATTAAACATTAGTGGGTGTTTAAATAAAGGTTTTGGTAATACAAAGAGGCTGTTTTATAAATTTAGACAGCCTCTTTGCTTTTTTTATTTTAGATTGATAGTAGAAATAATAATGAATTCATTTTTGTATAAAAAAGATTTTTTTTATGCGTGAGTTAATTGAAAATTTGCCTAATTTTGCCGGTCAAAAATTTAAAAATCGAAATCCTACATTTAGCAGTTTGTCGGTTTTGAAAAAAAAAGGAATAATAATTTAATATTCAATTGATTTCAGGTATGGTAAAAAATATGAACCTGAAAATAATACAAATCATGAAACCTATATTCAGTATTTTAATTACAACAATTATTTTATCAGGAAATTTATTTGCTCAGGAGTCGCATAATCACGATCATAATCATGATTGCAGTCATCACTCAAGTGAAGTGGCAGTAGCAGGTACAGCGGTTTATTTTCCGGGTGAAAAGGCATTTGCGCCTGGTATCCATGCTCATTTTGTTCGGAATATTATCGGAACTCGATTTGGAATAGGGCTTGGATTTGAAAAAGTTTTTGATGAACATGGTCATAATACCATTGGAATTATTGGAAGTTATCGTCCGCTTGACAAATTAACTTTGATGCTTTCGCCCGGTTTAACTTTATCCACACATGAAAAATCAGCGCAGTTTTCTGCCCATTTTGAGACAACTTATGAGTTTGTTTATAAAATGATACATTTTGGACCTGTTGTTGGCATAGGTTGGGATGGCGAAGATTACCATATAGGAGCAGGCTTACATGTAGGAATTGGTTTTTAGGATAAGTAACAATTTTATATATTTTTTATTATGATACTTCAGGTTATACTGCTGCTTGTTGGCTTTGTAGTTTTAGTCAAAGGTGCCGATTGGCTCGTTAATGGTTCATCATCATTAGCAAGAAAATATAAAGTGTCCGATTTAACCATTGGACTAACTATTGTTGCTTTTGGTACATCTGCGCCGGAATTGGTTGTTAATACTATTGCATCTTATCAAAATCACAATGATATTGTTTTCGGTAATGTTATTGGGAGCAATATATTTAATCTTTTTCTGATTTTGGGGATTTCCGGCCTAATAACTCCATTAATTGTACACTCCAATACCGTTTGGAAAGAAATACCATTTTCGCTGGCAGCTGTAGTTGTATTATATTTTTTAACCAACGATATAATTTTTGGAAATGAAAATATCCTGACACGATTTGATGGAATTATATTACTCATCCTATTTGGTGTCTTTTTGTATTATATTTACCGTCAGCTAAAAACTGACAAAATTGCACAGGAAGTTCAACAGGAAAATGAATCAATAAAAAAACTTTGGTTTTTAATAATTGTTGGGCTTGTCTTTTTAATTGCCGGAGGACGTTTGGTAGTTGACAATGCCATTTTACTGGCGCGAGAATTTGGGATGAGCGAAAAAATTATTGGTTTGACTATTATTGCTGCCGGCACATCGCTGCCTGAACTTGCCACATCGGTGGTTGCTGCAATTAAAAAGAACAACGATATAGCCGTTGGAAATATAATAGGTTCAAATATTTTCAATATATTTCTAATACTTGGTTTAAGTTCAGTCATTCATCCTGTAGCATATAAAAGTGCTTTCAATACCGATATTTACTTGCTTGCAATAGGAACTTTGATTTTATTTGCAGCTATGTTTACCGGAAAAAAGAAAAAACTCGACCGTTGGGAAGCGATATTATTGTTGGTCATTTATGTTTTTTATACAGGTTTTCTTATTTATAGAAATTAGTTGATTTTCATTTTGAAAGAAAAATGAATTATAAACAAACTCACCATATTTTATTCCTGTTACTTTTATTTTCATATAATTTATAAATTCCAAAAATGTTCATAAAAAAAGCTTATTGGAATTGTACCAATAAGCCTGATTTTTGGTGGAGATTACCGGACTCGAACCGGTCACCTCGACACTGCCAGTGTCGCGCTCTAGCCAGATGAGCTAAACCCCCGTTTTTTTGATTTTTAAATTGCGGTGCAAAGATACACAAGTTTTAGAAATAATAAGTACTTTTGTTTCAATATTTTTATCCATATAAACTATCTGATTCCATGCTGATATTCAATACAAGTTATCATATTTCGCAGAATTTTTACAACGAATGGTTTAGTTGGTTACGCTCTGAACATATTCCTTTTATGCTTGCTTCCGGTAAATTCAGAAGTCCACAGTTGGCAAAAATTATTCAAACCGATGAAACCGATGGCAGTTCGTACAGTCTTCAGTTTAATATTGAAAATATGGATGAATTGCTGCAATGGCATGAAGAAAACGGTCAGTATTTTGATACGCATTGTTCGCGAAAATTCGGCTCCGAAGTTTTATTTTTCTCAACTGTATTGGAAATTGCCGAATTATGAATTTTAAAGAAGAGATAATACTTGGAATTGACCCCGGTACAACTGTAATGGGTTATGGTATTTTAAAAGTGAACGGAAACCAAACTGAGTTAGTTGCTATGGGTGTGCTTGACCTCAAAAAATATACAGATCATTATCTGAAACTACAACGTATTTTTGCACGTACTTTGTCTCTTATCGATGAATTCCATCCTGATGTTTTGGCAATTGAAGCGCCTTTTTTCGGAAAAAATGTGCAATCGATGCTCAAGTTAGGCAGAGCGCAGGGAGTTGCAATGTCGGCAGCGCTTTACCGCGATATTCCGATAACTGAATATGCGCCTTTAAAAATTAAAATGGCAATTACCGGTAACGGAAATGCATCGAAAGAGCAGGTTGCTGATATGCTTCGCCGTTTTTTGAATATTCCTGCCGAAAATATGCTGCCGCAATTAGATGCAACCGATGGACTTGCCGCGGCATACTGTCATTTTCTACAAAAAGGTCGCCCAAAATCAGACAAAAGCTATTCGGGATGGAAAGATTTTATCGCAAAAAACCAGGGGAAAGTGAAGTGAGATTTGAGATTTGAAGATTTGGTTTTTGAGTTGAAAGTAAAACTATTCAATTTTGAATTTAACTTTCTGATTCAGCAAATTATTATAAAAGCTATAGATTCCACTGCAAGACTTTTTAATAATAAACATTTTCTTGCTGTGGTTTTTTTTGCTTTTTGGGAAATTATATAGATTGTCTTTTTATGGTTATTGTCCAACTGGAAAGCAACCATGTGTAGGTTTGTGTTAAAAACTGATTTTGGCAAAAAAAGTTGTTATCAACTCAACAGGGCAAATCATATACCATATCCACCCCAAAAAATAGCTCCTATTACAATTGCCGGCCACCAATACGACCAAACTATTAAATTGCCAAGATTAGTATTACGAAATTCTTTTAAAAAAGCTGCATCAGTCGAATATGCCATTAGCCCGGTAACGACCGTTTGGCGGTACCGATACTCGGCATGATTCATTTGCGGGCGTATTCGCTGTCGTAAAACGACAAAGTGAATGCGGGCGCAAAGACTGCTAAAAGCACAACAGCCACCCAAAGCGCAGAGCGTGTCTTAAGTTTAGTTTTTATATCGATACTTTGTCAAACGCTTGTCTCCATTTTTTTCAATCACCCCATTATCTACGGCTTCCTTTAAATCTCTACTTGCGGTTGCAGTTGATATTTCTTTATTATGTCTTAAATAGTCTTGTCTTGTAAATAATTCATATCCAATAAAATTCTTAAAAATACTGATTCTATCAGTACTAGTTAGTGTATGGTTTTGACTTCTCAACAAATCTTCTAATGCGATATTGATAATTTCAAGCATAAATTCAATAAAACCTGTTGAATTTCCTTGATTATCTGATTTCCCAAGTACATCGTAATAATCTTGCTGTCTTTCTTTAATTAATGATTCTATTGGTAAGTACTCAAAAACAGGTGAATAATCTTTCAATATGACTGTTTGCCAAAGTCGTCCCATTCTTCCATTTCCATCAATGAATGGGTGAATAAATTCAAATTCATAGTGAAACACACAGCTTCTAATTAACAGAATATCATTGTCATTTTTTAAATAATCGAATAAATCCTTCATCAATGGATAAACAATATCTCCCGGAGGTGCAATATGAGTAACGTTGTTTCCTTTAATAATTCCAACTGCGGTTCTACGAAACTGTCCAGCATTTTCAATTAACGTATTCATTAGAATTCCGTGAGCACGACACAAAGAATCAATGTCATATGCGTTGAACTCATTAAGTTTGGAATACAATTCAATTGCATTTTTTACTTCAATTATATCTTTTTGGGGAGCTAATACTCTTTTGTTGTTAATTAAATCAGTAATTTGCTCAACTGTCAACGTATTTCCTTCAATTTCAAGTGAAGATTGTATTGATTTTATTCTGTTTCGTTTTCGTAATTCAGTTGGTGGTTTTGTTAGTTTTGCTGATTTAATTTCGCCAATCTTTTCAGAAATGGAGGAAGTCAGTTTTTAATATTTCACTTGTAATTTCGTAAGGTGGTCTCATATATCTTTTGTTTTGATAGTATCATTTGATAGTATCAAAGATAGTTGATTTTTTTGAAACTCTGAAATTCCCTTTTTTTTAAAAATTAAACATAACGGCACCAGGCTTTGCTGCGCCAATGTCTGATTGCAAATACTGTCTAAGCGTGGGCGCAAGCATAGTGCGTGTGTTTTGGGCTATGCTGTTGATTAATGAATAGATAGCTTTCTGTCGTATTCAACATTCGGCTCGCTTGCCAGAAACATTTCGAGTTGATTTTTATCGTCAAATCCGCCAAGTTTCTTTTTGTAAGTCCCGAAGGTCTGAGGATTTTCAATTTCTAATTTTCTGTTTTTTGATATTGTCAGAAATTCATCTTCTCTGTCTATGCCGAGAAATCTTCTGTTAACAAGATTTGCTGCTATTCCAGTTGTACTACTTCCTGTAAATGGGTCTAAAATCCAGGCATTTTTCTGTGTTGAAGCAAGAATAATTCGTGTAAGTAATGCTAAAGGTTTTTGAGTCGGGTGTTTTCCGCACGATTTTTCCCAAGGTGCTATGGCTGGAAGATTCCAAACATCTTTCATTTGAGTACCGCCGTTAATTTCCTTCATTAATTCGTAGTTGTAATAATGTGAGGATTTTTTTGATTTGCGAGCCCAAATAATAAATTCGGTGGAATGTGTGAAATATCTGCATGAGAGATTGGGCGGTGGATTTGTTTTCGCCCATGTTATACAGTTTAATATTTTAAAACCTAATTCTGTAAGCATTTGAGCCACAGAAAAAATGTTGTGAAAGGTACCACTTATCCAAATAGTTCCGTTGTCAGTCAAGTGGGTTTGACAAGCCTTTAGCCAATTGTAGTTAAATTCGTTGTCTTTTTCAAATCCTTGCGATTTATCCCAATCTCCCTTGTTTACACTTACCATTTTCCCGCTTTGCACCGAAATTCCGTCGTTTGAAAGGAAATAAGGCGGATCGGCAAAAATCATGTCGAACTTGAAATCAAATTGATTTAAGAGTTCTACACAATCACCTTGTAAAAGCGTAAAGGCTTTGTCGGTGGATTTGAAATAAGGAAGTATCATAAATTTATTTTTGAAAAAAGATTTTCAAATTCACTTTTAGATTTTACAATGATTTTGTCGTTAAAACCTTCATTTACATCTGTCCATCTTACAAGAACATTGTTATTGTTGAAATCTACCGTAGGATCAATCTCAACTGCTAACCCGTTGTAATCCCATTTTTGCAAATCTTCAGCTTCTAAAAGAAAATCTGCCAAAGTATTTATTTTTCCAATACTCTGTCTAATTCCGTGTTGATCAAACTTCATATATTCAATTATTTAATTTGTTTAAGGCAATGTATTTATTACTTTTGCACAAAGATACAAATAATTTTCATAAAAACACACAATAAGTGTCTTTTTATTATATGAAAGAAGATATTTTACATCAATTCGGCAATAGAGTAAAAGTATTACGTACTCAAAACAAACTTACTCAAGAACAATTCGCTCAAAAGACTGGATTGCACAAAAACTATATTGGCATGATTGAAAGAGGCGAACGAAATCCTTCCTTAATAAATATTGAAGTAATAGCAAAGGGTTTAGAGATTTCTATTTCTGAATTGATGAAATATTAAAAATTTATAGGCTATTTGGACCGATTATTTTATATCGTTCTGACTTTATTAAATAAATACTATTATAGTCATTCTCATCAAGAAACCCATATTGCCAAATATAATACATGTCATCTCTTTTTTCAAAAAACAAAAGATCAACATCTTTCTTTGATGAAACCTTCCATTGCTTATATGGATAGAATAATTGTCTGATGATTGTATTATTAGTTTTTGAATTCTTTGCTTCAATCAACACAATTTTATTTCTACCTTCATATCCAGCATCAACTTCAGTTTGTACGCTCTCTGTTTTAATTAGCTGGCTACCAACCTTAAACTCAAAAGGTGGTGTATACTTTCGCCCTCTAATTGTTAAAAGTAAAGTTGGGTCACCTACAAAAGTACGAATCAGTGAAGACGCGTAAGCAAAATCTAAATGTTGCATTTCTGAATCCCCAATTTTAGATGTATCAAGCATGAAATCAAGTTGTGAATAGTAGTTTTTGGGTTCAGTATTTATAAGTGGTATATCCACAAATCCTTCACCTTTTACAATGCAATAGTTACCATTTTTTACAGGCAATAAAAACAAATCATATTCTGCAAAAATATCAGGTCTATCTTTTCTTGAATCTTGCTTACATAAAATTCTAACCTCCTTTTCTGTTGTTTTCTTGAAGTCTTGACATGATAATTTTATTTGTTCTGCATTAATATAAAATGGAGACGAACTAAAATCATGTTCAGTTATTTTGTAATCTTCAAAAATTTTTTCCCAAGAAACACTATTTGCCATTTTCAGTTTTTAATAAAAGTTTACTGCAATTTTTGTATCGCAGTTAATTTGATTATTCGTAACTAATATTTCTGTCAATTTACCGCGTTTTTCCGCATTTGCATTTACCATTCTTGTGGCATAAACTAGTTTAATCTCAAACTGATTATATAAATCATCGAAAAAATTGTCGTATGGATTTTTGCCTTTTAGATCTGAATTGCTTAGAATAAAATTATGCCCCAATAAATCAACTCGTTGGCAAAACTCACCAAGTCGAATTTGTTCTTTGTCGTTAAATTCTTCTTTTGCGTACGAATTGAAACTTGACGTTTCACTTAATGGTTTGTAAGGAGGGTCAAAATAAAAGAAACTGTTTTCTCCGGCATATTTTAAAGTTGCTTCAAAGTCGCCTGTCAAAATTTCTACTTTTTGAAGTAACTCACTGTCAGCAAATATAGTTTGTTCGTCACAAATTTTTGGATTAGCATATTTTCCAAATGGCACATTAAATAAACCTTTGCTGTTTACGCGGTAAAGTCCATTAAAACAGGTTCGATTCAGAAATATAAATAATGCTGAGTTTTCAACTGGTTCGAGTGATTTCGTGTTGAATCTATCGCGTTTTGCCAAATAATATTCTTTCCGTTTTTCCTCTGATAACGGTAAATATTCATTAGCAATGGAGCGTAGTTCTATAATTAATTCTTTGGGATTTGTTTTTATTGTTTTGTAGGCAGTTGTCAAGTCGGGATTTATATCGTTAATCACTGCTTTTTTTATATTCGGATATTTCTGTAAAATCCAAAAAAGTATAGCTCCCCCACCTACAAAAGGTTCTATATAAGTCAAATTTGTTTGATTTTCAAAGTCTTTCGGTAATGTATTTTCAATAGAATCAATTAGTTGAGTTTTTCCCCCAACCCACTTAATGAATGGTTTTCCCTTATTTGTCATATTAATTTTTTGTTTCCACAAAAATACATTTTTTTTCGCACTTCCCGTTTTTTTTCCTCAGCTTGCCCATAACATTTCCTATGCGCCATACAATGGCGAATATTTTAACTATCTGCTTATTTGATGTGTAATCAATATGTTGTTATTCTGAATTTTATGTGATTTCCAAAATATATACACTATGGCGTATACAGGAATTGTTAAATAGATTATGAAACAATTTTCTGAAACATTGCCATGAAGCAAATATATAAATTTTTATTTTCATTAATACCAAAAATGAAGTGAAAAGTTAATATTAAAAATTATTTTGAATTTCACAATTCGGAAGTTTATTTGCGCTATAGTAAAGTGCAACGGGAATCACAGCATTTGATTTTTTAGTGTAGTTAGGAGAGGAAATCGAAAGAGTAGAGGATATTAAAGAAGGAATTCGATTTGTAAGGTTTTATGTTTTCCGATACAAGAACAGTTGATTCACTTATCAAAGACAAAAAAACGCTGACAGTAAACTTGATACTATCAGCGTTTTATTCTGTTAGGAGAGATTATTACTTTTTCAGGAACTTACCGGTATAAAAATCGGCGCCGCAACGAATTTTCAGAAAATAAATTCCTTTGTTTAATTCGGAAACATTGAGTTGAATTTCCGGCGTACTATATTTATTTTCCTTTATTATTACAGCTCCCGTAGCATTAATTACTGATATTTCCGTTTTATGCTGTGCATAAGGAATTCTGATTATTAAAATATTATCCGCAGGATTTGGGAATATATCCAGGGTGTAAGGTAAACTGCTGATGCCGGTGGAAGTTTTTACTTTTAAGATTCCATTGCTGATAAAGTCCGATAAATCCCAGTCAAGTCCATCGGCAGGCTGTGCGGGAATAATTTCGGCAGGCAACGATGTTACAATTCCATTTATTATTTTGAAGTTATCGCCATCGGCAAAAACTGTTTCAGGAGTAGCATTTATCTGCAATTTTCCGTTCAACGATAAAGCTCCCGTAAGATTCAGAATATCGTTGTTCGAGGTAGTTTTATCAATATCAACAATTAAAAAAGAATTTTCTTTAAGTTCAACATCGTTTTTTACGGTAAAAGCGCCAATGCCGTTGCCGGGGTTAAATGCGCCACCTTCAAAAACCGTTACTTTTCCATCTACGCTGCCCGAACCACTAAGCGTGGACTCATAATTCACATTAACGTAACCTGTGCCCAAACCGCTACCGGCAGTATTGTTAACTACAAGCTCGCCGTAAACAATTTCTGTTCCACCGGTGAAAGTATTTTCGTTGGTTAAAGTCCATGTACCTGTACCAACTTTCCGTATTGCGGTAATCGCACCGCTTCCACTGTATTGCGAATTGGTAATTTTACCGTTGAAAGTGGAATTGGCATTTCGCGCGCCAATTTCCCAGGTTATTGTTGCAGCGCCAGTACCGCCTGCGCCAAGCACCGAGTTCGATTGTCCGGTAAGATCGCCAATAGGAATGGTAATATTTGATGAATTCCGGTAAATCATGGTGATTCTATTACTCAGATTGATTTTCGAACGCTCGAATCCTTTGGCGGAGCTAAAAACAAAATTTCCGCCATTCGTTCCGGTTGTAACATTTATAGTGCCTGCGTAATTTGAAACATCCGAATACAAAACATTTCCAGTGTTATTGATATAATAATTAAATGTTCCTTCGCCGGTAATTGTGCCTGTAATGTATGAATTTCCATCCACATTCAATGTCCCGGAATAGCCCTGAGGAATTTTCAGATTCCAGATAGAGGTGTTGTTTGTGGCAGGGCTATCGAACATAATTAATGAACCGCCCATAAAAGTTATCGTATCCGACGATCCTAAACCGGATGTGTTTGCAACATCGGTTGTTAAACCAATTGAACCTGCTTTAATGGTTGTGCCTCCGGAAAAATTATTGGCTATGGCAACTGATAAACGTCCCGGTCCTTCTTTTATTAATCGCCCTGCACCAGTAAATTGTCCTGAAGTAGTTAAAACCGCCGATGAATTTCCTATGGATAAAATTCCGCCATTCGCGCCCAAAGTAAATCCTCTGTCGATAGAAACCGTACCGCCCGTGTAGCTTAATCTGCCTCCGTTTAATACAATATTTGACGAAGCTTTTGTCGATGCACCTATTGGTGAAGCTACTCCTCCGTTGGTCAAAGTGGTTGTTTCAATGGTTCCTTCGTTAATAAATATTTTTCCGGTAAATTTATTAGTGGTCGAAAACTTAGCTTTTCCCGTACCTTTTTTAGTTAAATTTCCAATTCCATCAATCGAGCCTGTACCGCTAAAACTGTAATTTGAAGCAGTTTCGATAAGCATGGAAGCCGGCGAAACGCTTTCGCTGATATAAATTGATTTTATGGTTGTTTCATCGTTAAACAAAACCGAATCGTTCGAACTGAAAGCCTTCATTTCATCATTTAAAATCCAGTTTGAAGTTTTTCCGTTATCCCATTTTGTATCCACATTTCCTTTCCATATTAAGTATGCCGGCGGACTAACTTTTAAAGTTACATTGCCATCGATATTTACAAACGAATAACTTAAATAGGAGGGAACTCCGTTTATTTTAATTTTATTCAAAACTCCTGTTACGTTTCCTTTGCATTTTATTAGCACGTAATTTCCCGCAGGTAACGAACCATTTTGAACATTAAGGTTAATTATGCCTTTACTGATTGTATTCCAGTTTCCTTCGATAATAATAGTATCGTGCGAAGTAACAACGCTATTCGAAATTATTACATCAAAATTATACGATACAACTCCGGTTTCAGTTAAGTTTTTATTGAAAGTTAGCTTTGATGTTTCATTTATCGCATTTCCCGGGCTTACAGATGATAGATTTCCAACTGTAACATTATTTCCAAAAACACCTGAACCCCCTAATTTTACAAAGGATTTGATATTTACTTCGCTATTGTTCAGATTGCCATTGTTATAAAATTCACCATCCCAAATTGTTGTTCCTCCCGTAAAATTATTGTTGTTGGATAATTTTAAAACTCCCGCTCCGATTTTTTTAAGTTCCATCGTTCCGTTTAAAGTGCCTGTGCCCGCAAATTCAACATTATACGGACTGTTTACTTTTATGCTTATAGGCGATAAATTGCCATTGATAGAAATAACCGCGTTAGCGCCTGTAGTTAAATCGAAAATTACGCCATCGCCATTTTTAAAAGTTGTTGGCTGATTTTTTTCATTGAACCATGCGGCAGTTGAATTTTCATCCCAGATTGTACCGCTTTTCCAGCGTTTTTCACCATTGTAACAAGCTGAAACAGGAGGTGTATCCATATCATCGCCCATATAGAAACCTAAATGAGGAGGCTGATTGTACGCGGTATTTTGCCATGCAATTCCGGCACGATAAACAGGATCGTGCATCAAAGTGTAAGTTCTGAAATTTGTTGGAATAGTAGTGGTAAATACACGTAAGTTCATATTGTCATCAGTCCTGAAAATTACTTCTTCGCGCCAGTCGCCAAAAATATCGGCTGATAAATTGGGATTAGATTTTGTGCCGTTTACAGAAGTGCAACCCTGAGCAGAAAATAAACTTCCAACACCGTATTTTGAAATAGTGTTTCCATCAAGCAGTTCATCTTCTCTATCACCATCCCAGTAAATTCTGAAATTCATTGAACCTTTGGTGTTGTTTAGCGCAGTACCATTTTTACTCATAAGTGCAGGTCCGTGGGCACTCCACATTTCGAAACCGCGATTTCCGGGAATCACATTTGCTGCCAGTCCGCGTCCGTTATCGGTGCCGGTATATGTTCCCCACAAAATGGCGCCAGTACGAGCATCGTGCATTTCCTCGCCATAAGCTGAACCTGTTGATTCATGAATTTGCCAAACTTCAAGTCCTTTTCTGTCGGGGTCTAAATCTGTGAGATGCATGGCATCGCCATGTCCCAATCCTGTACGATACATTAGTTTTCCATCATGATCTACAGCGCCTGCACCCCATATTATTTCATCTTTCCCGTCATTATCCACATCGCCTATGCTCATGTTGTGATTTCCCTGACCGTAAAGCCCTACACCGGATGTTGTTCCGGAATCATATAACCAAACTCTTGATAATGTTCCGTTTCGGTAATTCCATGCAGCTATGGTTGCACGTGTGTAATAGCCGCGGCACATAATGGCAGTTGGTAAAACTCCATCGATATACGCAGTTCCGGCAAGAAACCTGTCCACGCGGTTTCCATAAGAATCGCCCCAGCTCGAAACTGTTCCACGTACAGGACTGTATTCGGCAGTGGCAAGCTCAGCTCCTGTTAATGCGCTGAAAACAGTTAAATATTCTTGGCCTGATAATATGTATCCGCTGGAATTTCGGTAATCCGCTGTGTGTGTAGCGGTTGCAGCAGGTCCTTTCGAAATAAAATTACCGAGACCATCTTTTGTTCCGGGAGCAGTTTTGCAGAATATCTCAGCTTTTCCATCGCCATCGTAATCGGCTACCTGAAATTGTGTGTAATGCGCTCCGGCACGTACGTTTTTTCCTAAATCAATACGGCAAAGTTGTGTGCCGTTAAGTTTGTAAACATCGATATATACATTTCCGGTATAACCTGAATTAGAATTGTCCTGTCCGTTGGAAGGCTCCCATTTTACTACAATTTCGTATTCGCCATCGCCATCAGCATCACCTACACTGCAATCATTGGGCGAATAAGTACATGTACTTCCATTGGGCATAGTCATGGGAGCGGGAATATTCATGGGAATATCAAAATAGTTTTTTGATAATACATTTGTTGTGTGCTGTTCGGTAGTTTCAATGCCGTTTAAAACTGTTTTAACTGTATATGATGTTGCTGAGGAAGTGTTATCAGTAAAGTTAGTAACATCCGCAATTGGATTTTCGTTGATTTTTACGCCATCCCTATAAAGGTTAAACGCAACATTATCAGGGTCGGAACCCAACAAGCGCCATGATAGAAAAACCTGTGATGAAGATGTGCGTACAGCTACCAAACCGCGATTGAGTTTTTCCATAATGCGTTGAGCCTGAAGCGATGGAATAAGAAAAAGCCAAAATGAAAGCAATAAAACGGGAAAATATTTTTTCATGGAAATTAAACTTTTAAACGAAACAAAGAAACTGAAAAACCGCAAACTTATAAATAGAAAAACGTGCAGATAATATTAATGTTTGTACTTTAACAATTAATTCTACTAATAATGGAATATTTATAAGTAGCGGAAAAAAAGCAAAAGTATATAACCAGCTGACAGCAGGTTATATACTTTTGCTTTTAACACAATGATACAACATTCTTTATTTCTTACTACTTAAATTTTTATTTTGCTAATAATAATTTTTGATATTCGTCTTCAGTAACTTCCAGAATACTACCGTGTCTGATTCCTTTTGGTAAACTTATTTTATCGGAAATATCAGTCCAGTTCACTAAATCGGAGGAAGAAATAGCGCCGTATTTATGGTCGCGGTATTTATCAAAAAAAACCGACCAGTTGCCACTTCTGAGAAGTGCGGTTGGGCCTTCTACCCAAAAATTCCCTGTTATTGGAGCGCTTGCTTTTGTGTAAGGTCCGGTAAGTTCATCGGAATATGCAATTTTCAGATTTTTCTGTGCCGGTTCCCGGGTTTCATCCTTTAAAAACATTACCCAATGGTTGTCATTTCGTATTATGGTTGCATCAATCACATTAAAACCGGGTTCGTAAAGCAATTTTGTTTCGCTGAAAGTTTTAAAATCTTTGGTGGTAACATAATACATACGGTGATTATATCCACTTTCGAGTTCCGATGCTGTTTCAGGAAATTTACCTGTAATTGTTGTTGCCCAATAAATCATATAGGTCTGATTAAACGGGTCAAGTGTAATTTCGGGCGCCCAGGTATTTCGGGCATTTGGTTCGTGAGCCATAACGGGTAAAAACTGCTGTTCTGTCCAGTTTATCAAATCGTCTGAAGAAGCATAACCGATACCTTTGTCGTTCCAGCTAACTGTCCATACCATGTGGAATTTGCCATCGAGTCCGCGAATTATGCATGGGTCGCGCATAAGCATGTCGGCAGCCACGGTAGGTTTTAGAAACGACGAATCGTTTTTAAACGCTTTCCAGGTTAGTCCATCAGTACTTCCTGCCAGATGTAAACCATCGCGACTATTTCCTTTAAAGTAGGAGAAAATATAATAACGTTCATCAACCGGAATAACTTCATAAGTTTTACCCTTCGTGGTGTTGATTTCAAGTTTGTAAAATCCCGTACAGTCTTTTTGCGCTTCTGCGTTTTCAATTCTGAATTTTCTGTCGGAAATTACCGTTGTTTTTTCGCCGGCATTTGATTTTATTGTTGCTGATAACAAACGGTTTTCTTTCCATTGAATTGAAATTTCAAAATTTCCACGGGCTTTCAGTCCGCTTACCGAACCTTCGTCCCACGCTACTGGTAAAGCAGGCAGTAATCGAATTTCAGTTTCGGTAGATTGCACTAACATTTCGGCAAAAGCAGCTGTTCCTCCAAAATTTCCATCGATTTGAAATGGTGGATGCGCATCGAACAGATTAGGATAAGTTCCACCGCCTGTTAATTTGAATTCGCCTTTAAAACCATCGGGATCTACATATCGCATCAATTCACGCAGCATTTTATAAGCACGATTTCCGTCCCAAAGCCTTGCCCACAAATTAATTCTCCAGCCTTTACTCCATCCTGTGGTTTCATCGCCCTTA
Organism: uncultured Paludibacter sp.; assembly: GCA_964405245.1. Lineage (GTDB taxonomy): Bacteria > Bacteroidota > Bacteroidia > Bacteroidales > Paludibacteraceae > Paludibacter. The sequence goes on along the minus strand of CAYONE010000013.1, from coordinate 32,760 downwards.
ATTTCGAGCGTTTTCCGGCAGGCTTCGGCAAGTCCGCGAGTGGTTGCAGGTGAAATATGAGTTCCGGGATGTAAGCCAAACAAGTGTGTTTGATGGCGATGGCGCGGGTCTTCATCATCCCAGTCGTGATACCATTCCTGTAAATTTCCTTTTTTACCTATTTTGTAAGGATACATCCTGTCTATCGCCTGTTCCATTTTACCGCGAAATTCTTCATCGATATTCAGAATTTTGGTAGCCTGAATGCTATTTATGAATAATTCACGCATCATAGCCAAGTCGGCAGTAGCGCCATACAAAGTTGCTCCTTTAAAGCCATTTGGAGTAATGTATCGATTTTCAGGCGAGGTTGAAGGTGAGGTTATAAGATAGCCATCTTTATCTTCAGTTAGCCAGTCCAAACTAAATTGTGCAGCTCCTTTTAAAAGCGGATAAGCATAATTTTTCAAAAAACTTAAATCTTTATTGAAAAGATAATGTTCCCAAAGATGATTGCTAATCCACACGCCACCCATATTCCAACATGCCCAATTTGTGCCTCCACCTCCAAAATCACCAACAGGATTTGTCATAGCCCAGATGTCGGTATTGTGTGCCAAAGCCCAGCCATTACAACCGTAAAATGTACGTGCGGTTACAGCGCCGGTTTGCGCAAGATTTCCAATAAAACTAAGTAAAGGTTTGTGCATTTCTGAGAGATTGCATACCTCGGCAGGCCAGTAGTTTTCCTGCACATTAATATTCGAAGTATAGTTACTGCTCCATGGCGGACGAATATACGGATTCCAAATGCCCTGCAAATTGGCAGGAACACCTTCAGTACGCGATGAAGCTATCAGTAAATATCTTCCAAAGTTAAAATAAAGTATTTCGAGGTTTTTATCTTCTTTTCCTTGTGCAAATCTTTTTAATCGTTCATTTGTTGGAAGATTGGGCGCCGAAGTTTTACCTAAATCGAGTTTTACCCGATTGAAAAACTGCTGATAATCTGCTAAATGTGCTTTCAGTAAAGATGGATATGATTTACGTGTGGCATTTTTGAGTTGTTTGGCAGCGATTACATTATTATTCAAACCATCAGAAACCGGATTTTTATCGAAACCATTAAAGCTGGTTGCCAACGATACAAAAAGTATAACTTCGTTTGCATTTTGAACTGTGAGTGTGCTGTCCGAAGCAACAACTTTTCCACCTGTATTTTTTATATTCAAGTGAGCTGAAAAACGTGTCCCTCTGTTTTCATCGAAACGAACCGGATTATCATTTTTTACATAGCTTGGAGCACAAAAATACGGAGCATAACCATTTACTTTCAATTGTTTTGCTTGTGCTGTAGTTTTGTAACGCAATAGACTTTCGAATCTCAGGCGAAAACTGATGGCATTTTTACGGGTGGCAGTTAGTTTTATAACCATAACCTTATCGGGATACGAAACAAAATATTCCCGTTTGTAATTGATACCGTTCGAAGTATAATTAATTTCTGAAACGGCGGTGGATAAATTCAGTTCCCGTTTGTAATTGGTTACGTTGGTGTGATTAAACTCCATAAACATGGTGCCAAGTGGTGCGTACGTTTGTGAAAATGTTCCCTGCAACTTGCGATTCAGTTTTTCGGCAAGCGGGTAATCCTCATTTTTAAGCGCAGCTCGAATTTCGGGAACAAATTTATATGCATCCGGATTCATGTTGGGATTCACAGGTTCGCCACTCCAAAGTGTGGCATCATTCAGAAAAATTTTATCCGTATCAGTTCCTCCGAATACCGTAGCGCCTGTTTTTCCATTACCAAGCACAAGCGTTTCTTCGAAATAGGTTGCAGGTTTATCGAACCATATCTGATTTGAAGATTGAGAAAATGAACTACAATTATAAATTGAAGTTAGTATAAGAAATAAAAAAATTCGATTCATGGTAGTAAGAATGATTATTGTGATTACAAATTTAGTAAAACAACTTAATCAGGACAATCCTGTAGCTTTGTAAATTGATTTTAAAACTAAGGTTTTTGTTTATTTAAATTTGTAATGTCAACCAACATGAATAATGTTTCGATATGCGATAATATTAATTTTTTGTTGTCCTTGAAATGTATTTAGTTGAAATAGTGTTGTTTATATATGTATTTTATATTTTGAAACAGTTAATAATTGCTGGTTTGATTTCTATTTTAACATTGTAGTTTTTAACGCTTTATAAATCAGAAAGCTGTGTCGTTAATGAATAAAAATCTATATATTTGTACAATAAAACAGATTGAAATATTTAACCATATTGTAATTTCGCACTGTGAAATCAGGTAATGAATTATCTGGATAAGCTGTGTTGAAAAACAATATAAAAATCTATCATATACATGAAAAAACAAATGAAACTACCGTTTGTATTTTTAACATTTTTATTACTATTAAACGGTTGTACCGACAAAGAAGAATATTACGAAAGGCCAGAATGGCTTGAACCTCCCATTTATCAGGTACTTGAGGAGAAAGGTAATTTTAAAATGTATTTACAGTGTGTTGATAGCACATTGTTTAGCCAAACACTTAAAGGTGGCGGTGGACTTTACACCGTATTTGCCCCAAATGATCAGGCTTTTACGGAATTTCTTGCCTCAAAAGGACTTAACAAAATTTCCCAGTTATCCGATTCAGTGATTGAACGCATTGTAGCCTATTCAATAGTTTACAATAAATATAATTTCGAAAGGTTGACAGATGTTTTGAGTGGTGGTTGGGATACACTTACAAGTATCAAAAAAAGAACCGCTTATTACCAACCTATCCGTCGTGAATTATTGAATGGACAAAATATCTGGGTTTACGATATTCCATCCTTTACTGCCGGCGATAATAATTTTAAATATGTTCCGCTGTATTTAAGTCGCGTTTTTGAAAGTTCACGTTCAGCAGCGCAGGCAGCCGATGATTACTCCATTTTTTACCCTACGCAATATACAGGCAAAAACGTTCAAAGCGCAAGCATTGTAACTGCCGACATAAATTGCGAAAATGGTGTTGTGCACGAAATTAATCAGGTGCTCGAACCATTGCCAACTCTCGAAGATTTACTCAACGATCCTCAGTACTCAATTTTCCGCTCTATCATTAATAAAGCAGGTTCAACCGGAGAACCTTACTTTATCACGTATTTATACAACAAATCATTAACTGAATATTTTCAGAAGGCAATGCCAAAAGAAAATATTGATCAGGTTTATCTTAAATATTACAGCGGTTTAGCTGTAAACCTCAATGGAGAAAGATATGGTAGTGGCGCAATACAAGCTGAACAAGGTGGAAACACGCTATTTGCACCAAACAACGATGCCATGATGAAATTCTATAATGAGAAACTTAAAGATTATTATCCGGGAGGAATTGAAACTGTTTCGAGAGATGTACTGGCATATTTTATTAACGCACAAATGTCCGGCGATTTGGTTTGGCCGGGCGATTTTAAAGGAAGCATGAACTCATTGGGTGAGTTTTATAATGGAAAAGGAAACCGTGGCGATGCTTTTGATAAAGATAAATACTCTAAAATTATTCCTGCAAGTAACGGATTTTTCTACGGTTCGAAAGATTATATTAAAAGTCGTTATTTCGAAACAGTTTTTACGGAAATTCTTTTGAATCCTTCGTATAACCTGCTTAATACCGCGTTTATCGAATTTTTTGCCAATAGTTTAAAAGATGAGTTGCTTCGGTGCGAAATGAACGGATATACCCAGGAAAATTATACTGTACTTTTACCATCGGACAGTTTGCTTTTAGCCGATGGATTTGGATGGCAATGGATTTCCGGATCAAACAAATATGGATTTGTTCATTCAAAGTCGGGTAGTGCACTTGGTAATTTCGATGTAAATACCCGCATTCAGCGTCTTGTTAAATCGCATGTTTTCAAGAGATTGAAAAACGAGCAGGTGAATTGCGCTATAACAAGCTGGGCAACTGATCCAGCGTTTGCCACAGCCTATGGAGGTTACTCATATGCAGTAAATGAATATGGCGATATGGTACGATACTATACAACTACCGCAGGCGAACAAAGAGTGCAAATGCTTGGTAATTTCGACGAAAACGATTGGGTAATTGCTACACCGTTTAAAACATTCTCTAATGGTCAGATATTCAAAATTAATAAATTATTACAGTATTCACGCCGTAATCTATTTCCTGATGCAGTGGAAGGTTATAAATCGCAGGATTTGGTAACATACATTTTAAACATGACAGCTGCAACTCAAAACCCGAATGTAGCTACATTCAAAAATTATCTGGTACAATGTTTAAAAGGTAATGAAAGTAACGAATTAGCAGGTATATCGGCAGACATGACATTAACCATATTTATGCCAACAAACGCTGCTATGACCAAAGCTGTAAGCGAAGGTTATTTACCTGCTTATACATTAGTTTCTACCGGCGATGTGCCTGCCCGACTTAAAGCAACGAAATTCGTATTACATCACATAGTAAAAGGAAAAGTTTTTGTTGATGATGGTTTAAAATACATAATGCCAAACAAAGAAGTACTTACTGAAGAAACCTGGCCTACGTTGCTTAAAGATGTAGTTGATAACACTTATTTGGCAATTCGCAAGGATGCCGATGGTAAGTTGGTTGTTTCAACACAATCGGCAGGAACCGGAAAAAAATTCTCAACTGTTACAAAAACAGGAATGGTAACCCGTGGCGTGAAAAGAAGTAACTATTTTACAGCCAAAGGTGTAATGCATGAGATAAATGATTATATGGTTTATGAAAAAGTAACAGAGTAACGAACGAAATAATATTTTAACAGAAAATGAAAAACAGGATTTCAATACTTTTGATTATTTTGTCGTTACTAAACACTGTAAATGTAGCGGCGCAGCAAAAACAAACTATTTACGGGAAAGTTATATCCAAATCCGATAAACAACCTTTAATAGGAGTTTCTGTTGCCGAATTTGATGCCAATAACCGTATTTTGAACGGTACAACCACCGATTTTGATGGCAATTATTCACTGAAAATATCAGGACAGGCGGGTGCGAAAATTTCTTTCTCTTATGTAGGGTATAAACAGGAAGTACGCCAGCTTAATCCAAACATGTCGAAACTCGATATTGCGATGGAGGATGTTACACAATCGATAAAGGAAGTAAATGTTACTGCTCATCGTCAGGTTAGTACCGGAGCGATAAATATCAACGAACGTGACCTTACGTTTGCCATGAGCAAAATCGAAACCAAAGATTTGGAAGGACTTCAGGTTGCTTCTATCGACGAAGCATTGCAGGGACGTATGGCAGGTGTTGATATTGTTGCAAATAGTGGTGAACCCGGCGCGGGTATGTCTATTCGTATTCGAGGTACAACCTCTATCAATAATGGTTCTGATCCACTGATTGTTGTCGATGGAATTCCTTTCGATACTAATATTGGTTCCGATTTCGATTTTGCCACGGCTGATGAAGAAAGTTACGCACAACTTTTGAATATTTCGCCTAATGATATTCAGGAAATTGCGGTTTTGAAAGATGCCGCTGCTTGTGCCATGTACGGAAACCGGGGTGCTAACGGCGTGTTGTTAATTAAAACTAAACGTGGGGCAGTTACTAAACCTACAGTTAGTTACTCATTCAAAGGCTCGATGAATGTGCCTGCCGATCCTGTTCCAACACTCGATGGAAATCAGTATATGAACCTGATATTTGAAGCATCGCAAAATGCAGGAATTCAACTAAGTCCAACTTCTTATCCCCAATTTTATTTCGATGTAAATAACCCGTATTATCTGAATAATTATGTGCTTCGAAATACAAACTGGTATGATGAATTAACCCGTACAGGTTACACTCAGGATCATTCTGTTTCACTATCGGGTGGTGGCGAAAAAGCGCAATATCGTACCTCAATCGGTTATTACGATCAGAAAGGTACTGTAATTGGTCAGGCTTACAAACGTTTAACTGCGCAGTTAAACCTCGACTACAATGTTTCGGATTATCTGAAATTTCAGGTGAATTTTTCATATACCAATGGTAATCAGGAGAAAAACTATACTACCGATTTGCTGAATTCGGCTTACACCAAAATGCCTAACCAGTCGGTTTACGAATATCTGCCCGATGCTAATGGAAACTGGGTGAAAACTGATAATTATCTGTCGCCAAACACAACACCTCAGGGTTACTGGAATTCAAGTTCAAATAAAGGTGTTTACAATCCTGTTGCCATGGCAAATTCCGGTTACTGGAAAGTGAACAGCGAACGTATTTTGCCAAAGTTTAATATTCAATACTGGATTATTCCTGAAGTTTTAAAATATCAGGGCGATTTAGCATTCGATATCAATACTTCCAAAGATCTTCGTTTTCTACCTCAGATTGCCACTGGTCGTCTTTGGCCTGAAATTAGCGTGAACCGTGCAACCGATTTATATTCCGAGTCATTCAACGTACAAACTTTCAACCGTATGTATGTTACGCCAAAGCTTGGTAAAAAGCATGATTTTATTGGATTGTTGCAATTAAGTACTTATGAGAGTAAATATTCTTCTTATCAGGAAATCAGTGCTTTAAGTGCCTCTACTTATCTTACCGATCCTTCTGTGGCATCAAAAATTGTAGGTTCAGGTTTGGGACTGGCATCAGGAAGTTCGCAAGCGCGTTCTGTTTCACTTATGGCAATGGCGCAATATAAATTTCTTGACCGTTATATTATCAATGGAACAATTCGTATGGACGGCGATTCAAAGTATAGCAAAAAGAATCGTTACGGTTATTTTCCAAGTTTATCTATTCGCTGGCGCGCATCCGACGAACCATTTATTAAAAAGATTAAACAAATTACCGATTTAAGTTTTCGCGCATCAACCGGGGTTACAGGTAATCCGGTAAACAAAAATTATTTGTACTATAATATGTACGGAACTTATTGGTGGACTTATCTCGGCGAACAGGGTGTTTATTCTACAGGAATGGAATTGGCAAACCTGAAATGGGAAACGGTTACCGATTATAATTTCGGTGGTAATCTTATTATGTACAACAACCGTTTGAATGTTGATTTCAATTTGTATAAAAAACGCACCAACAATCTTTATTTCCCCTCGGTAGAAGTGCCGGGAATTACAGGTATTACTTTAATGCCTATGAATGTGGGAATTATGGATAATTATGGTTGGGAATTAAGTTTTATGACACAACCTTTAAAAACCAAAGACTGGTCGGTTGATTTCAACTTCAACTTTGCGCGTTCTGAAAATAAAATTATCGAATTATCCGATAATATTCCTCCCGCATCAACTCCAACACCAACCAATGGAACATTCCTTACTAAAATTGTTGAAGGAAATCCTTTAGGGTCGTTTTATGGATACCGTTATCAGGGTGTTTATCTGAACGAATCGGAAACAGTAGCGAAAGATAAAAAAGGAAATCCGATTTACACTTTTGATGAAAACGGCAATAAAGAATCTGTTAAAATGAAGTTTTGGTATCCGTCTATTGGTTACGAATTTCAGGCGGGCGATGCTAAGTACGAAGACATCAACCACGATGGAAATATAAATTATCAGGATATAGTTTATCTTGGCGATGTAAATCCATTGTTAACAGGAGGTTTCGGCCCGACAGTACGATATAAAAGAATGTTGACTTTAAACGCATATTTTTATTTCCGCTATGGATGCGAGGTGATAAATCAAACCCGTATGGATATGGAAAAAATGCACGATTTCAACAATCAGAGTACAGCAGTATTGCGTCGTTGGCGTGAACCTTATGAAGATGCAACTTCAGCTCCCGCTGATTTACTTCCAAGAGCTTTATATCGATCGGGCTACAACTGGTTGGGTTCAAGCAGATATGTTGAAGATGGTTCATTCTTACGATTCAGATCGCTGACGGTTACTTATAATTTCGATAAAAAGCTAATCAATAAGTTCGGAATAAACGATTTGAAGCTTTGGGCTACAATGCAAAATATTTATGTCTGGACAAATTATACCGGTATGGATCCAGAAATTTCGCTACGCGCAGCAGTAAAATCGGGCGATTTAGGTAAAGATACTTCACGTTCGGGTCGTCCAAAAGAATTTTCGGTTGGTTTAAGCGCATCGTTCTAACAATTAAAACATCTTTTTGAAACATGAAAAATATTATTAAAAATATAATTCCTGCAATTGTAATTACACTTACTTTTTCAGGATGTTCCGATTGGTTAAATCTCGAACCTGAAGATGGTGTAATTCGTCAGGAATATTGGAAAACCAAAGAACATGTACATTCGGCTGTATATGGTTGCTATCAATCAATGCAGTTAGGTGTGGTTGAAAGAATGTTTTTATGGGGTGAACTCCGGGCGGATATGGTAGAAAACGGTGTTGTTAGTAATAATAATTATGCCAAAATTATCGATGGAGAAATTTCGTCCTCAAATCCGATTGTAAACTGGTCAAATTTCTATTTGGTGATAAATAATTGTAATACCGTATTGAAATTTGCACCGAATGTGCTGTCAATTGATGGAACTTTTACTCAAAAACAATGGGCTGAGTATAAAGCTGAGGTTTTAACTATTCGTGCTATGATGTATTATTATTTAGTACGATCATTTAAAGATGTACCACTAATACTTGAAGCATACACTTCGGATGATCAGGATTTGTATATTCCTAAAACAAGCAGTGAAATTATATTGGACAGTATAGTAAAAGATTTGCAATTTGCTACGAATAACGCACCTGTAGGTTACACCAAAACTACTGATAACAAAAGCCGCATTACAAGATGGAGCGCTAAAACTTTACTTGCTGATGTTTATCTTTGGATGGAGCGCTATCAGGAAAGTCTGAATTTATGTAACGAAGTGATTGGTTCAGGAAAATTCAGTATGATTCCGGTAGAGAAAATGAATTATGAAGTGATGGATGGTGGAAATATTATTGACGTAGTAACTGTGGCAAGCGAAGCGGATGCTGAAAGTTTCTTCTCGCAGTCATACGTTGAGGGTAATTCCGTGGAATCAATTTTTGAAATTCCCTATTCATCATTATATACAAATCCCTTTTACGAATTGTTAGGTCCTCAGGTAAACGATTTGAAACCAAAAATCGATATTCTCGACGAAGGAATATTTCCTGCGCCTGTTTATTCTGCTTTTCCTGATGCAACCGATATTCGCGGTTCAGGTTGTTCGTACAGAGCAGGTGTAGTTTGGAAATATGTAGGGATGAGCAGAACAGGAAGCCCGCGTGCTGCTACTGAATATACTTCGCCATGGATTATTTATAAGTATTCCGATGTGTTACTTATGAAGGCGGAAGCGCTTAACCAAATAGGTTTGAAAACCTCCGGAGAACAAGTTCAAGACATATACCTGCAAGCCATACAGTCGATGAATATTGTACGAAAAGCAAGAAATGCTGTTGAAACTTCGGATTATAAATTTGTAGAAAATGAAGTGGATGGAAAAATTCTTGAAAAAGCAATTCTTGACGAACGCGCACGTGAATTTTCATTCGAAGGAAAACGCTGGTACGATGTTTTACGAAATGCAAAACGTAATGATTACGAGGGTAGTAATATTCAATATCTGATTACATTAGCCATAAACAGTACATCGCCTCAAAAACAACAAAGTTTAATTGCAAAATATAAAGACCCGAAACATAACAGTCATTACTGGCCTATTTATATTAAGGAAATTGAATCGAACAAGAATTTAACACAAAATGAATTTTACGCTAAATAAACTATTAGCCATGAAAACAAAAAAACTATTATCATCAAACAGTTTAAAATACCTCGTTTTATTTGGTGTTTTAATATTTGGAATGAGTTCCTGCGACTTGTTTTCGGACTACATGAAAGATAAAACCTTTCTGACCTCTGACGATATAATGATTGATGAATATATCGAGAAAAAAGACACAAGTATGTCGCTGTTTTTAGATGCTGCTGACAAAGTTTCGTTCCGTGGTTTGTTACATGCTTATGGTACAAACACATGTTTTATACCCAATAATCAGGCTATAAAAAATTATTGTCAAACACTGGGAATTGCATCTTTAGCAGCTTTACCCGAAAGTGAAATTGAAGCTTTTATAAAATTCCATTTGGTACGCGATACGATTAGAACAGCTGAATTTGTGGATGGAAGATTAGCAAAGGCTTCGATGCTTGGTAAATATCTGACAACTAAAACTGTTCAGGTAGGGAATGAAAATCCGGTAATAAGAGTAAATCGTCAGGCAAATGTACTTGAAAAAGATATTCGGGTTTCGAACGGAATTATCCATAAAATTGACCAGGTACTTATACCCAACAAAAAAACTGTTGGCGAAATGGTTGAACAACTCCCTGCAAATTATTCGCTTTTTAAAGACATAATGGCTGAAACGGGAATGATTGATACCCTCAAAAAAAATGGTGCAGATCTTTGGTACACAGTAATTTTACAAAGCGATGAATCTTTTGCCGCCGAGGGCATTCTGACGAAAGACAGTTTGATTAATAAAATGAAAATTGCACAACCTGATTTTGCTTCTGATCCTGCAAAACTGTTGGAGTTATACGCTCAATATCACGTAATCAGTCGATTGGCTTATGTTGTCGATTTATCACTTTCGAGCGCTGAACTTACACTCGCTAAAAATCAGGTTATCACCATTAAAGTTAGCAAAGATTCACTCATTCTAAATGAATATCAATCGTTGACAACATTTGAAAAAGGTGTTGAAGTTGATAAAAACTCCGAATGGACTGATATGAGTTGTTTTAACGGCGTGATGATTGATTTAAAAGGATACATACAACCACAAAAACGCAGCGCTGAAGCCATTTACTGGGAAATTACCGATCAGCCTGAAATTAAAAAACTGAAGGAATACCGTAAACCCGGTTATGGAGCTACATTTAAACCAGGCGAATTGTCAGAGTTAAACTTTGGAGGTAAAAACAATCCCACAATGACTTACTGGTGTAATGCTTCATGGGACGAAAAATCGCAATATGTTCATAACGACTATTTCGAAATTCCTATGCGTCCCACTCTTTTACAATGGATGGAAGTGAAAACTCCTGTTTTACCTGAAGGTGTTTATTATGTTTGGGTTTGCTGGCGTCGTGGTGGCGATAACAACAAGTTTAAAACTACTTTCAAACAGGAAGGTTACGAAGATCAGGTGTTGCCAAATGTTTTCGACCTTGGTGAATATTTCAATACATCGGCAACCCCTGAAGTAAATCTGAACAACGGTATGAAACAATACAATGCGAAACGTAAAAACAGTGTGGTTTGTAGCCGTAACTGTGGCGCTATTAAAGTAGAATATACTGGCAGACATACACTTCGAATGGATGCTTTAAGCGGAAACAGTCAGGCAGCCTGGTGGGATATGATTCAGTTTATTCCTGTTGACCAAAATCAACTTTGGCCTCGATTTGATGGCAAAGGAAATAAAATATGGCCTTGTACGCCGTGTGAGCTAATATATCCCTACGATCAAAGTTGTTCGGGCGATTTATGTAATTAATAAAACTTTTAAATTCTTATTGACTTTAAGTGCTTATAAAACTAATAATAGAAAAATGAATAAGAAAAATATTAAATTGCCTGTGATTTTTTCAGTTTTGGTTTCGGTGCTCGGTTTTGTTGCCTGCAACGATGCTGCGTGGGAAAAACACACCGGTAAACTGCTTACATCCGATAAAAACATTTTCGAAGTAATTGCCGCGCAACCGGAGTTGTCGAAATTTGCGTCGCTCCTTAAAAAAACAGGTTATGCTGAAACCCTTCAATCTTCTAACAGTTTCACCGTTTTTGCCCCTCAGAATACAGCATGGACAGGAATTGATACTGCCAATATCGAAAGTTTGAGAAAGAAAATCGGTATGCTTATCGTTTATAATACCTATTTTTCTGATAATGAAAATTTACTTTCGAAACTTTCGTCGGTTAACGGAAAAAATATTTTTTACGATGCAGCAACTCAAACATTCAACGGTGCAAAAATTATTTCGGCTGATATTCCTGCTGCAAACGGCGCTATTCAAATAACTGATATTTTAATCGAAAGGAAAGAAAATATCTGGGATTATGTATCCACTTTAACTACAACTAATCAATTCTTATATATTAATGGCCTGAATAAGAAAATTATGGACGAAGTGAAAAGTGTGGCTGTGGGTGTATATCCTAATGGTAAAACCAAATACGACACTGTTTGGAAAAACATAAATAATTTTCTGCAAAAATACCCGCTCGAAAACGAAGATTCTGTTTATACCTATTTGGTAGTTGAAAATACCGGTTTCGATATGCTTTTCAATAAATATCGTCCTTATTTTAAGTCAATTACAGATGCTAAAACCGACTCGATTACCAAATTTAATGTTTGTCAGGATTTTGTGTTTCGCGGAGTGGTTGACATCACAAAATTCGATACGCTTACAAATGTTGATAATGTGAAAGTTCCGGTAGCCGGAGTAATTGTGAAACAAGTTTATAATGCTTCAAATGGTCGTGTTTACGTTATCAATGAAAGTAATATCCGTTTGAAAGATAAAGTAAAACCCATAATGATTGAAGGCGAAAAGTTTAATAAAGCTTATGATGTTAATTATGTATTTACCCGCTACAAACGCTGGGCAAGTGGCGAACGCGATGTTGTTTTATCATCGGGCGAAACACAAGCTGATACTTTATGGCACAAAATAATTGTAAACGGCGAAGTTATTAAGGATTATACAGGTTTGAAGGACAGTGTAAGGAAAGACAGCGTTGTATCGAAAACTTATTTCATCAACAGTAACCTTGTGGCAAATGTGGCTAATTTCTATATTGAATACAAAACTCAGGTAAATTCAGCCAACTACGATGTATATTATGTGGCTTACGATGATATTTCCGATCATTTCGACCACACATATACCCGTTATGGTGTTTATAATGTTGTACAGAAATTGTTTATATCTATGCCTGGTGCTCCCGCCCTAAAGCATGGAACACCCGACAATACCCGCGGTGTAGCAAATAATTATCTTGGAGAATTGCGATGCTTCGTTGGGCAGACTAAGGCAGGTATTTATGAACTCACAAAACTCAAACAGTGGAATCTACAAGCTTCAACACAAATAATTGATTCACCTGTAAATGCAGCATCAGGAGAGATTATGACAGTGCCGCGTACAGGTACGATGACTTTATGGCTTTGTAATACTGCACGCAGCAATGCTGCAAGCCGTCAGGGATTGCTATTTCTCGATTATATTTTATTGGTACCAAGAATTACTGAATAATAAAAAATTAATTTTTTTTTTGACAGAATATGAAACAGCTTAAAAACATAATAACTGCTTTTGCAGTAGTAATTCTTGGATTGAACGCCGCAGTTTATGCTCAAAATAAAGCGATTTTTACAACTTCAATTAAAGGAACTGTAATTGAATCGGCAACGGGTAAACCGCTATCGGGTGCAAAAATTACAATTAAGGATGTTACGTCTGTAATTTCAGACGAAAAAGGTGAATTTGAGATAAACAGAAGCATTCCCGATGCTAAAATTACTGTCTCTTTACCAGGATTTGCTACCCGTCAGATTCCTTTAAACAAAAAAGAAAATCTGATCATAAAATTGATGGACGAATCTTTCAAGGGCAAATACGAAGATATTACATTACCTTTTGCAACAAAAAATGCTTACAATTCACCTTATTCAGTTTCCTCGCATGAAAACCGGGATGATTATAAATTAGGTGCAAGTACAATCGATGCTGTTTTTCAGGGAAAATTAAATGGTCTTAATACAGTATCCCGTACTGGTATGCCCGGCGCAGGAGCAAATTTATTTATCAACGGATTTACATCTTTAAACGCCAATAATCAACCTTTGATAATTATTGATGGTGTTCAATACGAGAATCCTTCTATTTATTCTTTAATAGAGGGAAATAATATAACTCCGCTTTCCGATTTAGATGTAAAAGATATTGATAAAATTACTGTTTTAAAAGATGGGACCTCCATTTATGGTTCAAAAGGAGCTAATGGAGTAATTCTTATCAATACCATCAGAGCAAAAAGTCCGGCTACCCGAATAAATTTCTATACTTATGCAGGAGTAAACTTCGAAACTGAATCTAAGTATCCAATGCTCGATGCTTGGGGATATAAAAATTATCTGACCGATATGTTGTTGTCGAAAGGTTTAACTACCAATGAAGTGCAGGCTTTACCTTACATAAACAATCAAAAACCTGTAGTTGAAAACTGGGGAGTTTCCGGAAATGCTGATTATTACCGTTACAACCAATATACAAACTGGCAGAATGAAGTTTTAAACTCATCTATAAATCAGAATTATCATTTGAATGTTTCGGGAGGAAACGATGTAATTCTTTATGCGATAGGAGTGGGATTTCTCAATCATGAAGGTGCTGTAGATAAATCCTCATTCTCAAGATATACATTCCGAACAAACGCTTCGATAAAAATGACAGAATGGTTTAGCATGAATGCTAATGTAAGTTATATAAATTCTGAAAGACTTCTGGCATATGAAGGAATGAACAGAAACTTTAATCCACTTTATTCGGGATTGATTAAATCGCCCTTTACAGCTTCGAATATTTATAACGTACTTGGCGAACGCACACCTAACCTCGAAGATGTTGATATGTTTAATATCTCTAATCCTACGGCAATAATTAATAATTCTTCTGCCATAAATAACAGATCAAGGTTTTCAGGAATACTGAATGGTATTATTAATATCAACAAAGATTTAAATGCCGACATTATTTTTGGAATTACATCAGATAAAGTAACAAAAGAACGCATTTTTATGCCTAAAGCCGGTGTTTTTCACACTCCGCTGCCTCTGTCCGATGTTACTAACGAATCGAAACAACTGCGTAATAATTTGATGCAAATAAATGCTGATGCAAGAGTTACTTATAAAAAAATAATAAATTTTGAACATGACATTACTGCGCGTTTAGGTTTTCGTTATCTCGTAAGTAAATCCGAACTCGATTGGGGTCAGGCTTTCAATTCGTCGAGCGACGAAATGCAGACCTTAGGTTCAGGTATAAATGCTTTAGCGCAAATTGGAGGTTCGCTGGGAAACTGGAATTCAGTTTCGAATTATCTTAATTTTGATTATGGATTCAGAAATAAATATTTTGTTTCGATAAATGCTGCTTTGGACGGTTCATCGCGTTTCGGAAAAGAAGCTGCGGGATTAAAACTTGGGAACAATGTATTTGGCTTTTTTCCATCGGTTAATGCCGCTTGGTTGCTCACTTCCGAAGAATTTATGAGCAATCAGACTTTATTCGATATTTTAAAAGTTCGTACCGGATATTCCATTGCCGGAAACGATGATATTGGAAATTATACTGCAAGATATTATTACATTCCACAGTCTTTTGTAGGGTCGTTCGGTTTGGTACGCGGCAATGTTCCAAATCCGAAACTTAAATGGGAAACTATAAACAAAGCAACTTTTGGAATTGACGCTTCATTCCTTGACGAAAAACTCAATTTAAGTATCGATTTGTATTCAGGTGTTACAAAAGATTTAATTGCTATCAGAAATCTTGAAACATATTCGGGTATTCCGAGCGCAGTATTGAATGATGGTTCTGTACGCAATACAGGTATCGATTTGAATATAAACGGACGTATAATTGATAAAAAAGATTGGAAATTTGATATGGGTTTAAACCTCTCAACGTACAAAAATACAGTTGTTAGCATGTCCGAAAATTACACTACCGAAATTGCCGGAGGTACGGTGTTAACTCAGGTTGGTTCGCCGTTTTCACAGTTTTATGGCTATAAAACCGATGGTATTTTAAATTCTACCGCTGAAGCCACTGAAGCCAATCTGAAAATTGTGAAACCTGATGGAACGATAATTCCTTTTGTGCCCGGCGATGTGAAATTTGTTGATTTGAATAACGATGGAATTATAAACGATGAGGATAAAACCATTATCGGCAATCCCAATCCGGATTTCGCAGGTTCGATAAATGCTACATTGCAGTGGAAAAACTTTACACTCAGCGCTATTTGTGGTTTCTCCGTGGGAAATGATGTTTACAATGCTGTAAGAGCAAGTCTCGAATCGCTTTCAGGGACAGATAATCAAACAATGGCAGCAGCCAACAGATGGAAATATAATGGACAGGAAACAACAATTCCTGCTGCTATCTGGGGCGATCCTCGTGGAAATAGTCGTTTTTCAGATCGTTGGATAGAAGATGGTTCATATTTACGAATGAAAAGCATTTCCTTGTCCTATGACATTCCGTTTAAATCGGCATTTATCAATAACGCTCAGGTTTATGTTACAGCTAATAATTTGCTGACATTTACCAAATACTTAGGTTACGACCCTGAGTTCAGTACAGGTCAAAGTCCTTTGTATTATGGTATCGATAGAGGTGTTACTCCTCAACCCCGTACAGTTTTACTTGGCGTAAAAATCGGATTGTAAACAAACGCTATTGTAGTGTGTAAAAAAATAAATGACAATATAATCTTATAAATGTAAATATATGAAATTCAGCATTAAATATATAGCGATAATTCCCTTTTTGGCACTTTCATTTTCATCGTGCGACGATATGCTGAGCACTGATGCCGGTGAAGTGGTTGAATCGAAACATTTTTTCAGAAATGTTTACGATGCCGACATGGCAATACTCGGATTGTACGGAAAATTCCAGAAATTAGCCGAAAATGTGGTAGTTTTAAATGAATTGCGTGCCGATTTAATGGACATTACTTCAAATGCCACTACCGATTTGGTTGATTTAAATAATCACACCGCTACAAAAAACAATAAATATTGCAATACAACTCCGTTTTACGAAGTAATTCTGAATGCGAACGACATTCTAAGCAATTTTGATAAGATGAAGGAAGACAAGAGAATTACTGTTGAAGATTATGGTCCCAGGTATTCCGATGTTATGGCAATTCGTTCTTGGACGTATCTGCAGTTGGCTATACATTTTAAAAATGTACCATTTATTACTGCTCCTTTGGATAATATCGATGATTTAAAAAATGAAGCATTATTCCCAAAGAAAAATCTCGATGAAATAGTACCTCTGTTAATTAAAGATATGGAATCAGTTCCTACTTTAGCCGAGAATACTTTATCGTCATTTTATGGAAAAACTATTACTGATAATAATAAATCCATATTTTTGAATATGCAATTCATAAACAAATATATTTTGCTTGGCGATTTATATTTGTGGAACGACCAATATGTACAGGCTGCTACTCAATATAAAGCATATATGGACGAAGATGATATGGGTTCGTCAAAAACGCAAATCAATAATAAAGTTAGCGGTTGGGTTTGGGCAGGAACTAACGAACCTCGTTTTCAGGTGTGTTATCAACGTTATAAAGATCAGGATGTTACATCATTCCGCAATATGTGGAAAGAAATATTTCTGCGTTCATCAACCGATGTTGCAAACTCAGGAACAGTTGGCTTGCAGGATGAAATGATATGGATGATTAATTTTTCAGGTACCGATTTGTCAACAAGCCCGTTTATCAAACTATTTGCAAATACAGGTCAGGGAGAATATCAAATCAAACCATCTTCTTATGCTATTGATAGCCTCTGGGAAACGCAGGTGCAACAATCTAATGGTTTCGTTTTCGATGGACGCGGTCGTGAATCTTCCTTCGATGTTATCAACGGACAACCGGTTGTTTTAAAATATCTTTATGATTATTACGGTTATTCTACCGATGCCAACAGAACAATTCATTTGAATTATTTCAATATAACCAATCCTTATACCAAATCAGGGAAATGGTTTTTGTATCGTGCTGGCAAATTGCATTTACGTTATGCCGAAGCTGCCAATCGTGCCGGTTATCCTCGCTTGGCTTATGCGTTACTTAACAATGGTGTGAGAACTAATTTTGACTGGCGCAGATCTGACGGTTCATATCGTGCCGACAAGGAAGGAGTTCAATACAGTAGTTTCCCTCCGGTTGATGATGTGGCCAAAGCTGAACCCTATCCGGCACCTTTTTATTTGGATGGAAGACAAAATGATGCGCCATATACTTTCCTTCGTTCTCCATGGCGGGATAATTATGGTATCAGAAACAGAGCTTTTCTTGTAAATACCAATCCTTCAGCAAATCTTACTGCTGATGAATATCAAAATTGGTTAGAAGAAGCATTGCTTACAGAAGGAGCTTTGGAATGTGGTTTTGAAGGACACCGTTGGGAGGATTTACTCAGAATTGCAAGAAGAAAAGCTAACAGAAATTCCGCATTAACTGCAACTTATATGAATGAATATATCAATAAAAAATTTCAAGCGGCAGGTAAAGGTCAGGTAATTATTTCAACTAATAATTTGTTTCTCGAAATGAAATAATTTATGCTTCAACTTTTTCCTGAGTTCAGAACTTTGGATAAGTTGAAGTGTTTTATTTATGTAAATGAACAAATTTACAAGAAATGATACATAATTACATTTTAGTGAAATTCTGAAAATGTACTTTTGCAAATAATATATCAATTATAAACAACTAAATTTAATAACATGGAAGCAAAAAATTACTTTAAAAAGCTATTTTTGTTTATGGCAGCAATAGCCATAACTTCTTTCTTCTCAGTAAAAGCGGACTGGATTAAAAATGTACAACTTGCAAGTTACGACTTTCTGAGTGCTCCATCTCCTTTCACCACTGCAAATGCAATTCTTTCAGGTAACAATGTTGGTGCGCCAACAATTCTGAATGGATATATGTACACAACGGCCAGTGGTTCAGGAAACCGTGGTACTAAAATTACCAACATGACTGCAACTACCGAGCGTCAGGATACAGTTCATTATGAATTCGACTGGAATCCATATCAAATTGCAGGACAGGCAAATTCTTCGGGAACGTCTGGTATAAATCCTGATCATTACGGTGTTTGTATCGTACGCGGTAGCAACGATAGTATAGTGTTTGGTTTATGGTACGAACGTTGGAGTTTAAAAGGTGGTTCAAAATATAATACAGATAGTTTGAATCTGGATCCACTTGGTGATATTCACTTGATGAATCTTAGTACTGACCCAAACAATCCGGTTCCTGCTCGTGTAGTAACTCAAACTAAACCCGATTTAACAACATGGTCGTATTATACAAATACGCTTGTTCCTTTTGCAATGTTA
Source organism: uncultured Paludibacter sp. (assembly GCA_964405245.1). Classification (GTDB taxonomy): domain Bacteria; phylum Bacteroidota; class Bacteroidia; order Bacteroidales; family Paludibacteraceae; genus Paludibacter. The sequence continues at coordinate 13,547 of CAYONE010000013.1, read as the reverse complement.
GATCAGAATTATTCTTCAAATTATTATGCTGTAAAATGTGATAGTATTAATAAATCAACTGATTTGGGTAGAACTTTTAAAATGAATCGTTGGTATCACATAAAAGCGGTTCTCGATTTTAAGAATAAAAAAATCACAACTTTTACTATCTTTGAAAGAGATGTTCCATCAAATAAAAAAACATTAACTGACTTACCTTTTGTAAATACCGGTGCAATTAATGCAGCATACTTTGAAATTGCAGCAACTCGTGGTAAAAATGAAGGCGCTACATCAGGTGCTTCAGCTAACTACGAACAACGTTTCGATAATTTTGATATTTATACAATGCGTGAAGTTGAAGCTGCTGCCAGTGTTACCATTAAATATGTTGATGCACAAGGGAATGAGCTTAAACCTTCAAGAACTGTTGAAAACCTGGAAGTTGGTACTGTATATAAAGCACTTGCAGGCGATAAAGTAAATATTGTAATTGGCGATGATCATTATTTCTATGATGAAACTTCAGTGGACAATATTGAACTTAAAGCCGGAGCAAACGAATTAGTTTTGAAATTCATTAAAGCTATTCCTAAAGGTACTGTAGTACATCTTTCTGCGCCTGCTACTTCTGAACTATATAAAGATGTAGAGGTTGATATTACAGTAAAAGATGCAGATAATGCAATTGTTCCGTTTGGCGATGTTTTGGTTTATGTAAATAAATTGGTAAAGAACCGTGTAAAACTTGATGTGTTAGGAACTGCATCTGTTACTTTCCCAAATCTTTTAGAAGGCGAAGAACCTATAGCAGCATTATATCTTGGCGATCATATTAACTATGCAAACAGTGATACTGCAAAAACAGTGGTTGCAATTACTCCTTCTTCAAGTTCAATTAAACCATATCCTGTTTATTTCGATCTTGTTGACCAGCCTGAAATTATTGCATGGGACAGAGAACGTGGTGTAACTACTGCAACTCCAAGATCTTACACTCGTTATTTCAGAAGAGATTCTTTGGAGGGTATTTCGGTAACCGATACTATCAATAATACTCACAAAGTTGGTTATTATTTAGCAGGATCTACTTACGACAAAATTGATAATGCCTATAACCGTGCTGACTTTGTTTTGGTTCCTCTTGGAAGTGGTCGTCCTACGTGGGTGAAATTTAAAACTCCATGGTTAAATGCAGGTAGTTATAATATTTATATCTCACATCGTGTTAGTGGCGACCCGGCAACAAATATGACAACTATCCAAATGAACGATAAAGAACTTTATTTCCCTAACGAAGAAATGTATGGACGATGGTTTAAATCATGGTTGGGAGTAAATAACCGTCGTCGTTGGAACGCTACTGCACATTCAGGTAGTATGGGTATGAATTATTTAGGCTCTGTTAGCATTGATAATTCCGGAACTCACACCTTGAAAATTAATGTTGTTCCTGAAAACGGACAAACTTACAACATTGATATGTTACAGTTTATTCCGGTTGATATGGACTCATTGGATATCAATTTAACAGCTTCAGCAAGTATGGCTAAACTTTATTATCCTATGTTCGACTGGTTAGGATTTGCACACTTACAGGGAGGCGAAGCTACAATGACTTCTTATGCTGATATTACTGAATTGGCAATTCCTTATCAGGTCCCTGACCCAACATATCGCGATAAATATGCATTCTCAATTAACAATCTTGGAACAAAAGAAGTTAATGAATTGCTTGGAAATTATTGTATAGTTTACCGAAAAGAAGATAAATGGACACGCGTAGCTGAGGGTAGTTTGGATAATAATTCTTTCTCAGGTGAGCTTCCTGCCGGCGATTATTATTATGAAGAAATAAATTACATCGATATGGGTGTTCCCGGAGCTGCCGGCTATCGTACTTTTATTAGCAGTGGCGAGTTTTCAGTAGCTCCTAACGCTGTTACTAACATAAAAGATAAATCGGTTATTTACGCTTATTCGGCAAATAAAATGCTTAATGTAAGAGGTTTTGATGCTGGCGACAGAGTAATCGTATTGGATGTTACCGGAAAAGTTATTGCTAACACTGTAGCTAAAACGGATAACTTTGCTTTATCAATGAATCCTTCGGTTTATATTGTAAAAGTAATTTCAGCAAATAAAGGCACTCATTTAATGAAAGTTGTTGTAAAATAATATTATTATATCTTTTTAAAAATAAAGGAGTTAGCTGTGTAATTACAACTAACTCCTTTTTATATTTGTAAAATTCAATTCTCGAAATTTGATTTTTACAACTTAAGGGTAACTGAAGCTAAAATGTTTAAACCCGCTTGCGGAAAATATCTCGATTCATTTACACGTTTACCATCAAGGTAATATGAATACCATGTATATGCATTCGATTCATATTGCTCATTAAGCAGGTTATTCAGTAGAATCTGAAAATCAATACTGCGAAACGGATATGCTTTAAGCGAATATTTCATGCTCAGGTTATTTACAAAATAAGGATTAATGGAACGCTCAATCGTACTTGTATTATCAAAATATTGACGACTTATAAACGAGGATGTTAAGTTTGCCTCAAAATTCTTGAAATTCAAAGTAAATATGTTGTTGGCAACTACCGAAGGTGAATATGCAATATCAGTTACTCCCAGATAATTGTTTTGCGTGCCAATCCAGTTCCAATCCGAATCGTACATATCAACATCCTGTTCGGTGAAATTAAGAATTTTATTGCTGCTTAATGCAATATTTGCACCCCAGTTAAGAAATCCGGTTAATTTTGCAGCAGCAGATAATTCAATTCCGGCTCGATAACTATCGGGAATATTTGTTGTTAAAAGTTCGCCTATTTCGCTGATTTTTCCGGTAAGTATAAGCTGATTTTTATATTTCATGTAATACATATTCGCTTCATATCTGAAGTTTGATGTATTGTATCTGTAGCCAAATTCTGCATCATAAAGTGTTTCATGCGTTGGTAAAGGTTCGTTTGAACTGCGTTCGGTATAATTGTTACGATTCGGTTCTCTGTTGGCAACCGAAAGCGATGCATAAACATTGTTATTATCATTCAATTTGTAGGTTGTTCCAAATTTAGGATTTAAAAACAGGAAATTGTCGCTCAATGTAATATCGCGCATCGATTTTGTATCTGCATCATATTTATCATCTGTTCCAAATATTGAGTAGCCAATGTAACGTAACTGTACATCAGCCGAAACAAAAAGATTTTTGAAAACCTCACCATTCAACTTCGCATAAACATTGGCATCATCTTTCAATCCTTTACTCCGATACCACTCTTTACTAAGATCATGATTGTTAGAGTTTCTAATCCATATTACTTTTCCAAAATGATCGCCATCGTAGCGGTTAATTGCGCCACCTAACGCCAGATTATAACTTTTGGTAGTATAATTCAAAGAATAAGTAATTCCGTAAAAATCATTGTCGAGCCATTTCTGACGTACAAGGTCGGTTTTTTTCAATACTTTACCATTTAAAGTGTCGGGAGTTAAAAGGTATTCCGCATACTTGCGTTCATTTTTATAATCTTCGTAATAGCCAATACCACACGTATAATGAGCTGATAAATTCAGATTTATTTTTGGCGATAGTTCTTGTTGCCAATGCAGTTGGTAGTGTGTTTGATTATAATTATCAGTCTGATTTTCATAATATTTGGTTTTCCCTTCATTATCGGTAAATTCACCAAGTTCATTATAAGTGCGGTTGGTTTTCATAATTTCAGAGTCTACGCCATTCCATGCCTGATATGTTTTTTCCTGTCCACCGAATGTGATAAATCTGAGCGTGCTTTTTTCGCCGTAATATCCTGCTGTGAAATAATAAGATTGCATATCAACAGATGCTCTATCGATGTAGCCGTTTGAAGTAACGTTCGATAATCTTGCCTCGGCGGCAAACTTATTACTCATTAATCCTGTTCCTGCTTTTAATGTGTTTTTGTTTGTGCCAAATGACCCAACTGTTGAACTCAATTCTGCATAAGGATTTGTATTTAATCCGTGCGTTTGCATATTGATACTTGCACCGAAAGCAGCAGCGCCATTGGTGGATGTGCCAACTCCGCGCTGAATTTGCACTGCAGAGAGCGATGAAGCAAAGTCGGGCATATTTACAAAAAATGTTCCGTGTGACTCGGCATCGTTCAGCGGAACGCCATTTACTGTAATGTTTGTCCGGTTGGCATCCGTTCCTCGAATCCTGAATCCTGTGTAACCAATTCCAGTACCTGCATCCGAAGTTGATACAAACGAAGGTGTAAGAGAAAGCAAATATGGTATATCCTGTCCGAGATTTCGTACCGCAATTTCTTCCTGCTTTACATCGGTATAAGTTACGGCTGATCGTTCAGTAGCTTTTATTGATGTTACGGTAATTTCGCCGATTTCAATTGTTTTTCGTCTCAGTTTAATTTCTAAAGTACGATTTACAGGTGTAATAACTGTTTCGCTTTCGTATCCGATGTACGAGATTTCAACAGAATAACGTTTGTCAGGAATGTTCTCAAAACTGAATTGACCTTGTGTGTTGGTGGTTTTTCCGAGCGATACAGATGGAATAAATACTGATGCTCCTGTGAGCGGTTCTCCTTTTTCGTCGGTAACTTTACCGCGAATAAAATTTTGTGAAAATGTAACTGTCGATACGGCAACAAAATAGAAAATTAAAAATAATTGTCTCATAACAAAATGAATTAAAATGTTTAATAATTAAAATGTTTTGTTGTGAGAGCCTGAAAAAAACGGATGATTGCTTCTTCTTCCCTTCGCGGAATTACCCGTGCAGGTTCAAAGGGTATGATCTCAGCCCGAAATATTAAGGCACCCCAATAAATTGAATATAACTCCGGAGTTTTGCTCCGGAATTGAATTTTGCGATACAAAATTACAAAAAAAACGTTACAGGCAAATTTTTGTTCATCTAACATTCAAAAAATTTTCGGAAACACAATTTTTATTGATTATTTTTGTTCCCCTAATTGTGTTTAAATTGTAGAAGATGAAGAAAGTTTTAAAAAATAAGTTCCTGATTTTTCTGTTTGCGTTTTTTTGTGTTGTAGTACAATTGCATTCATCCAACTTTAACCAACAAAATATCTATCGAGCTTTTATTGCAGGCAATTGGAAAGCGTGGATCACCGAAATTCAGGTAAATGAAGCAAAGAAAACGAACGATTTAAATCAGAAGCTTTTTCTTATTGAGTTATATTATGGGTACTCGGGATTTCTTTTATCGAAGAAAAATTATGATGAAGCAGAGAAAATAATATTAAAAGCAGATAAGTTAATCAATAGTATTTTAAATAGTGAGCCAAAAAATTCAACCGCATTAGCATTTAAGGGGTCGTTTACTGGTTTTAAAATTCCAATTAACAGACTGAAGATATTACAGTTAGGCAACGAAAGTTTTCGGTATGTAAATTTGGCATACGAAATTGATAATAATAATATACAGGCGCTAACCGACCGTGGAAGTGCGCTATTTTTTACCCCAAAGTTATTTGGAGGTAACAAATCAGAAGCGATAAAACATTTCGAAAAAGCTATAAGCATTTTAGAAAAAACAAATAATACTGCGTATAACTGGAAATATATGAATTTGCTAACTCTATTAGCCCGATGTTACGATAAAACAGATCAGAAAAAAAAAGCAGCAAATACTTATGAAAAAATTCTCAAACTCGAACCGGACTTTCTTTGGGTAAGTAAAGAACTTTATCCGGCTTTTTTAAAATCGTTGAAAAAATAAGTTTCAGAAATTTAATTTTCAAACTTAATTATCAATTGTTATCATTTTCTATCCTGAAATTTTCATTAATATATTTTACTGCAAATTTAATTTGAAACTAACAGAGCGTTCAACTGTTTATAACTTTTACCCGAATTTTAATTTTTGTAGATATAAAATCAGTACTTTTGAACTCTGTTAGCAAAAATTTAAACATTATGATAAACGATTTCAGAACACGCCATATCGGTGTTTCTCAAGAAGATGAAGCTGCAATGTTGCAGAAAATTGATGTAAATTCGCTCGATGAACTTATCAATCAAACTATTCCTGCTAATATTCGTCTGAATGAGGTACTTGATCTTCCTGAACCGCTTACTGAATATCAGTATGCCAGGCATATCAGCGATTTAGCATCAGCAAACAAAGTTTTCACTTCTTATATTGGGCAGGGTTGGTATGATACAGCCACACCCGCAGTTATTCAACGCAATATTTTCGAAAATCCTTCGTGGTACACTTCTTACACGCCCTATCAGGCTGAGATTTCGCAGGGACGCCTTGAAGCATTGCTCAATTTTCAGACTGCCGTGTGCGATTTTACCGGAATGCCTCTTGCAAACGCATCCTTGCTCGATGAAGCAACTGCTGCTGCCGAAGCCATGACAATGATGTACAATCTTCGCAGTCGCGATCAGGTTAAAGCAGGAATTAATGTACTTTTTGTTGACGAGAACGTGTTTCCGCAAACGCTTGCTGTTATTCGTACAAGGGCAAACGCGCAGGGAATTGTGCTGCAAACCGGCGATTACAACGCGCTGAATTTTAATGGTAAACTTTTTGGCGCGATACTGCAATATCCCGACGGAAACGGGAATATTGAAGATTATGCTGATTTTGTGTCTCAGGCTCATGCATCGGGTTGTAAAGTCGCGGTTGCCGCCGATATTCTGAGTCTGGCGTTGCTTACGCCTCCCGGTGAATGGGGAGCCGATATTGTTTTCGGTTCCACACAGCGCTGGGGAATTCCCATGTTTTATGGCGGTCCTTCGGCAGCATACTTTGCAACCCGCGATGAGTTTAAACGCGATATTCCCGGACGAATTATTGGCATAAGCAAGGATACAAATGGAAAAGTAGCCTACCGCATGGCGCTGCAAACCCGCGAACAACACATAAAACGCGAAAAAGCTACTTCCAACATCTGTACCGCGCAGGCTTTGCTGGCAACCATGGCAGGAATGTACACTGTATATCATGGCAGCAAAGGTGTGAAACAAATTGCTGCCCGTGTTCATGCCATTGCTACTTATATCAACGAAATTCTTCCTGTATATGGTTATACGCAAGAAAATGCTAACTTTTTCGATACGCTGAAAATTACATTGCCCGAAGATGTAAACATTGAGATATTCCGCGAAACCGCCCTTGCGAATGAAGTGAATTTCCGGTATTTCCCATCTGGTCAAATTGGCTTGAGCATAAATGAAACCACCGATGTTGATGATGTGAACACGCTGATTGAAATTTTTGCTACTGCTGCCGGAAATTCACCTGTTTATGCTGATGAAAGCGATTTTGAAGATTTGCAGTCTTTTGACGAAGCATTCGAACGCGCTTCTACATATCTCTCTGCTGAAGTTTTCAGCCGTTATCATACCGAAACTGAAATGATGCGTTACATAAAAAAACTGGAACGCCGCGATATTTCGCTTACGCATTCGATGATTTCACTTGGTTCGTGTACTATGAAGCTGAATGCAGCTTCGGAAATGTTACCCTTAAGTAGCGCTGCTTTTGGGAAAATTCATCCATTAGCTCCTGCCGATCAAACCGAAGGTTACAATACCATAATTACCGAACTCGAAAATTATCTTTCAGTAATTACAGGTTTCGCAGCCTGCAGTTTACAGCCCAATTCAGGCGCTTCGGGCGAGTTTGCCGGGCTTATTACCATAAAATCATATCTTGAATCGAAAGGGGAATTCAACCGTAAAACAGTTTTGATTCCGGCTTCGGCACATGGAACAAATCCGGCTTCGGCAGCGCAGGCTGGGCTTGAAATTGTGGTGGTGAAATGTGACGATGGCGGAAATACCGACCTTGCTGACTGGAAAGCAAAGGCGGAACAATACAAAGATTCTTTGCTGGGTTGCATGATAACTTATCCTTCCACACACGGGATTTTCGAAAGTACTATTAAAGAAATGTGCGAAATAATACATACCAATGGCGGACAGGTGTATATGGATGGGGCGAATATGAATGCGCAGGTCGGACTTACTAATCCGGGTGTAATTGGCGCTGATGTTTGTCATTTGAATCTGCACAAAACTTTTGCCATTCCGCATGGTGGCGGCGGTCCGGGTGTTGGGCCTATTTGTGTGGCTGCGCATCTTGCTCCGTTCCTGCCTGATACAAAATTCGGTAAAAATACAGTTGCAGCTGCACCTTATGGTAGCGCAGGAGTTTTGCCGATTACTTACGGATATATTCGCATGCTTGGCGCCGATGGTTTAACCGACTCGACACGTTATGCAATTCTGAATGCGAATTATCTTGCGGCTCTGCTTAAAGAATCGTACGGAATAGTTTATACCGCCGAAAACGGCAGGGTTGGGCATGAATTGATTCTGGAGTGCCGGAATTTTAAAGCCACATCAGGAATTACCGAAACTGATATTGCCAAACGTTTGATGGATTACGGATTTCATGCACCAACACTCTCGTTTCCTGTTCATGGAACATTAATGATTGAACCTACCGAAAGCGAATCGAAAGCCGAACTCGACAGATTTGCAGGCGCAATGCTTCAGATATATTCGGAAATAAAAGAAATAGAAACGGGCGAAGCCGATAAAAATGATAATGTGCTTGTAAATGCTCCTCATCCTGAATATAGTATTGTTTCAGGCGAATGGAATCATCCCTATACACGTGAAAAAGCAGCTTATCCTGCTGCATGGGTTGCCGAGAATAAATTCTGGATTAACGTTGCCCGTGTGGACAATGCTTTTGGCGACCGCAATTTAGTTTGTATCTGCGCTCCTACCACCGACTGGCAGTAATAGATAGATCATAAATTCAGTTTAAACTTGAAATTTTGCTAAAATACAATTTTTTGATTTACAGATATAATAAACCCCTTCGAGTTTTCTCGAGGGGGTTTATAATAAAACAAAAAATTATGTGTGAACTGAATAACCTGTTTGTAGATTACAATCCTTTTTCGCTGAGATAGCGTTCGGCTTCAATTGCTGCCTGACAGCCGCTACCGGCAGCTGTTATTGCCTGTCGATAATGTGGATCCGCAACATCGCCGGCTGCAAATACTCCCGGAACGTTAGTTCTTGGTGTTCCCGGAATAGTTTTTATATAGCCAACTTCATCGGTTTCAATCCATGGTTTGAAAATATCTGAGTTAGGTTTATGCCCGATTGCAAGGAAAAAACCGTCAATTTCAATGTGTACCTGTGTTTCGTCTGACTGACCACGACGTTTTACAAGATTTGCTCCCTGTACCACTCCTTCGCCTGTAAGTCCGAGTGTTTCATGCTCAAAGAGCACTTCAACTTTTGGATTGGAAAGTACACGTTCCTGCATAATTTTCGATGCGCGTAAAAATGGTTTACGTACAATTAAAAAAACTTTTTCTGCCAATCCTGCCAGATAAATTGCTTCTTCACAAGCAGTATCGCCACCGCCAACTACGGCAACTTTGCGTTTGCGGTAGAAAAATCCATCGCATGTAGCACAAGCCGAAACTCCGGAACCGGCATATTTTTGCTCATCGGGCAAGCCAAGATATTTGGCGGTAGCACCGGTAGAAATTATCAGAGTGTCAGTTTCTATAACTTTTTCGCCATCAATGGTAACCTTATAAGGCGCAGCAGAAAGGTCAGTTGCTGTTGCCATTCCAAACCGAATATCTGCGCCAAAACGTTGTGCCTGTTTTTTCAGGTCTTCCATTAATTCCGGACCGGTAATTCCTTCAGGATAACCCGGAAAATTTTCAACTTCGTTTGTTGTAGTTAATTGTCCGCCCGGTTGCATTCCTTCGTACAGTACCGGTGAAAGGTTGGCTCTCGAAGCATAAATTGCAGCTGTATAACCCGAAGGTCCTGAGCCGATTATTAAACATCTTACTTTTTCTGTCATAATTTTTTTAACCTCACCCGAGCCCTCTCCAAAGGAGAGGGAGAGCGTTTTTTTTTATAAATATTTGTTCAAATTTAAAATTATAAATTCATTTCATTAAAAATAACTTTGTATTTTCAAATGTCACATTGGCACATTCCGCAAGCGGAATCTTCGTTTCACTACGATTGGCACATTGGGTTTCATCTCAAATCATTCACAGTAACACCTTTAAATTTTGCTTTGTCAAAAATAAACTCAGCATCATTAACTTTAACATCTTTCTGATAATTTGTAAGCATGAGCAAAGATACGTTACAATTTTTTTCGGTTACTGAAATAGAATATGGATTTTTAGTCGTTTTGTCAATGCGTACTTCTATCAGTATAAAATCGTTATTTTTTACTTTCGGTATTAACTCTACAATATCATATCGTGTCGATTTTGTTTTGCTTAACCGTATGTTACATTTGCTTTTATATGCCGCAAGTATCGTCAGCGGATTTGTTTCTATCAATTCCTGTTCAGTTGGTACGGTTATCGAAACTTCTTTAGCTTCGGTGTTTAGTCCCCACTGGGTTTTGCCATCGTACCACACTTTTACAATATCTGAATCGATGTGGAATTTTTTACCGTTCATAACAAACTTTCCCGACATCGACTGCGAATTTACAGCATTTTTTTGACCTACCGAAAGTGTAAACTCTGTACGAAACGCAGATGACTTCAATGAATTGAGTAGATTGGTTATAAGTGCTTCTGCATCAGTGTTTTTCTGTGCATTAACCGTTGCTATCGAAATTATTAATAGTATAATTGAAAAATTAAATTTGCGCATATTGATAGATTTAATATTATATGATAATTGATTTGTAAAATCAGATTTACAAATACTATGCAAAAATAAATGAAGATATAAATCAGTTGTTATTATTCCTATAAATGCTTCAATATCTGTTCCAGATGATATTCGTCCATTACAAGCACCTGACGGGCTTTGCTTCCTTCGAAAGGTCCGATAATGCCTGCTACTTCCAACTGATCCACAATGCGGCCCGCGCGGTTGTAACCTATGGAGAATTTGCGCTGAATAAGTGAAGTGGACCCTTGCTGATTGGCAACAATTAATCGGGCTGCTTCTTCGAAAAGCGGGTCACGTTTGCTTAAATCTACGCTCGAAGCATCAATTCCTTCGCCTTCGGCGCCAACATATTCAGGAAGGTAAAATGCAGTAGGATAGCCTTGTTGATTGCTGATATGATGCACGATATTTTCAACTTCGGGAGTGTCTACAAAAGCGCACTGTACACGAACCAGATCATTTCCCTGTGAGAAAAGCATATCTCCTCTTCCTACAAGTTGATTAGCACCCGAAGCATCGAGAATAGTGCGTGAGTCAATCATTGAAGAAACTTTAAAGCCGATACGTGCAGGGAAGTTAGCTTTGATAACACCAGTAATAATATTGACTGAAGGACGTTGTGTGGCGATAATCATGTGAATACCCACGGCACGGGCAAGTTGTGCTATACGCGCAATTGGCATTTCTACTTCTTTGCCTGCTGTCATAATCAGATCGCCAAACTCATCCACAATTACTACAATGTATGGCAGAAATCTATGTCCTTTTTCAGGATTCAGGTTGCGGTTAATAAATTTATCGTTGTATTCCTTTACATTCCGTACATGTGCTTTTTTTAGCAAATCGTAGCGGTCATCCATTTCCTTGCAAAGCGAGTTAAGTGTTTGAACCACTTTGGTAACATCTGTAATAATCGCATCTTCACCATCGGGAAGTTTGGCCAGAAAATGTTTTTCAATATCGCCGTAAATGTTGAATTCTACTTTTTTCGGGTCAACTAATACGAGTTTTAATTCGGCCGGATGTTTTTTGTACAACAAAGAAGTAATAATAGCATTCAATCCTACCGATTTTCCCTGTCCGGTTGCACCCGCAACGAGTAAGTGTGGCATTTTTACCAAATCCACCATGAAGATTTCATTAGTTATGGTACGTCCTAAAGCCACAGGAAGTTCAAATTTCGATTCCTGAAATTTCTTGGAAGCGATAATAGAATGCATCGAAACAATTTGCGGGTCGGCGTTCGGAACTTCAATTCCTATAGTGCCTTTTCCGGGAATTGGCGCGATAATACGAATACCTGTAGCTGCAAGACTGAGCATTATATCGTATTCAAGATTCCGGATTTTAGAAATGCGCACGCCTTCTTTTGGAACAATTTCGTAAAGCGTGATTGTTGGTCCAACAGTTGCTTTTATTGATTTAATTTCGATGCCATAATTCAAAAGCGTTTGAATAATGCGCTCTTTATTAGTATTTTGCTCAGCCATATCGATAGGCGTTTCGTTGTCGGTTCCATAAATCTTTAGCAAATTTGTTGTTGGTGGTACATATCTTGATAAATCAAGCGTTGGATCGTATTTTCCGAGTTTAGCAAGATTGTACGATGGATCTTCGTTTTCTTCGTTCCCGTTTTCTTCTTTATCAACAGGCAAATCATTTTCATCAATATCTTTTTGAACCTCAAAAGTTACATCGCTTAAAATACTATCATCGGGTTTAATACTCAATGTTTCCTCTTCACCGCTTGGTTTTACCACCCATTCCTCAGGAACAATTTCGGTACCTACTGCCACAGTTGGTTCAATTGTTTCGTCATCGTCATAGTCTATTTCATCTTCAATTGTTTGTTCATCTACTATATTGGCAGTTTTTGGTTTTTTACTGAATAAATTTTTCAGAAATGGAATAGTTTTGCTCGATGTAATAACTAAATATAGAATTAAAACTCCAAATAACGAAAGGATAGTTCCCGGAATTCCGATATAAGATGAAATCAATTTACTGACTTCCTCACCATGCTGACCGCCCGGAGCAAAGAAAATAACGTCTCTTACATAAGGATTTAGAGCAAAACCTAATGTAATGGAAAGCCAGATTAAGCCAAATGCGGAATGAAAAAAAGCTTTCCATACAGGAATTATTCGTACATTCATTAGTCGAAAACCAAGTACAGCGCCAAAAAATAAAAGAAAAAATGAGGAGATTCCAAACCATTTATGGATGAGTGTATGTGCAGCTAAAGCACCTGCAACCGAAGCAAGATTCTGAATAGCTTCTCGTTTTCCTTTTAATTCATTCCAGCTTAAATCCATCATACTTTGATCGCTGGCACCATTAAAGAAGTAAGATGTGAAAGCCAGCAACAGAAAAAGCATACTTAACAGAATGAATAAACCAAGGATGAAAGTAAATTTTTCATCGGTAACAAAATTTATAAACCGAGAGAAAAAGTTTTCATTATTTCTTTTACCATTCGGTTTCCTGACACGGTTTGGAGAAGTTTTGGTTTCGGTTGCGGGTCTTGATTTTACAGGTTTACGGGGAGCCATATAATCTTTGTTGCTTTTAAATTTTTTGTTGGTAAATAGTGAGTTAATGTAAAGATTATTTATATCTGTTTTATACGATTCAATAATTTGCAAAAATAATAAAAAATAGCAGGTATTTGGTTTGACTTTTATTTTAAATTTGCAGAACGAAATAAAAACATTTTCCTGGAAGTTCAGTTGAAAACATTAAACTTTTGTTGGTAAATCCAAATCATAAGTAAGTGTTCATAATTAGTTTGCATAATATTCAATCATATTTTTCGTTCTA
>CAYONE010000012.1:0-62401 GCA_964405245.1 uncultured Paludibacter sp. | reverse complement strand
TTGTATGTAATTGCTAACGATAAGTTAGATCAAATGTACAATTTTGTAATTGAACCAAACGGTTACACTTATTCGAAATCATCAGTAAGTCAGATGGTTGAGCAAATAGCATATCATCAGCCCGAACGAATTGCTGAAGTTGTGGATTGGTATAAACGCATTCTTCAATTTTGGATTGAAAATCAGGATAATGAAAATATTATCGATACCGAACTAATCGCATTTTATATTTCTGATATTGTGAATATTCAACTCACAGAATTGAAACCTGAAATTAAAACTCTCTTTCATCTGAATTTAGTTGCAAAAGGTGTTTCTGGTGATCTCGAATCATGTTTAGAAGATATTGACGGATATTCCACCATAAATCGTAAAATAGAAATTTTCAGATCAATAACAGAACGTTATAATTATTTTACTACTCATTGGTTAAGCTACGAAGATAATACAAATGATTTTGAAAATGATAATAATGATGAAATTCAGGATGCTATTTACGAAGAAGTGAAAAAGATCGTTCCGCTTCAGGGCGAAAAGCCAAAAGTGGGTCGGAACGAACCCTGTCCGTGTGGTAGCGGGAAAAAATTTAAAAAATGTTGCGGAAAATAGCATAAAAAATATTTAGTCCCGTAGGGACGATTCAACTAATTTTATAACGCCGGACTTCAGTCTAAAATAAAAACAAATTAGTCCCATAGGGACGATTCAATAAATTATTGTAACGCCGGACTTCAGTCCGGCGAAAACAAAGCTTATGACAACTTCCTCCATAGTCTCCAAAGTATGGTCGTTCTGTAACCCGCTGCGCGATGTGGGCGTGGGTTATGGCGATTATCTGGAGCAACTTACGTACCTGCTGTTTTTGAAAATGGCAGATGAATACAGTAAACCACCTTATAACCGTGCGCTGAATATCCCTAAGGAGTACTGTTGGGAAAGCCTCACAGGTGTAAAAGGTGCTGAGTTGGAACTGCATTATGCCACTTTGCTGCGTGAACTTAGTACGCAGAAAGGCATTTTGGGTCAGATATTTACCAAGAGCCAGAACAAGATACAAGACCCTGCCATGCTGGCTAAAATCATTGATATGATTGATAGTGAACAATGGTTGGTTATGGGTGCAGATGTAAAAGGCGATATCTACGAAAAGCTGCTGGAGCAAAATGCTCAGGACGTTAAGAGTGGTGCAGGTCAGTATTTTACGCCGCGGCCACTTATTCGTGCCATGGTGGAATGTATTCAACCACAACCCATGAAAACCATTGCCGACCCTGCCTGTGGTACAGGTGGTTTCTTTTTGGCGGCTTACGATTATCTGGTACAAAACAATAAGTTAGATAAAGAACAAAACAGGTTTCTGAAATTAGAAACGTTTTATGGCAATGAGATTGTAGCCAGTACCCGCCGATTAGCACTGATGAATATGTTCTTACACAATATTGGCGATATTGATAGCGATAATTTTATTTCACCTGCCGATGCGCTGATAGCTGCTTCGCAAACAACCTACGATTATGTGTTGGCAAATCCGCCATTCGGCAAAAAGAGCAGCCAGACTTTTACCAACGAAGAAGGCGAACAGGAAAAAGACGATTTGACCTACAACCGTCAGGATTTCTGGGCTACTACCAGCAATAAACAGTTGAACTTTGTACAGCATATCCGCTCCATGCTTAAAACCACAGGTCAGGCAGCAGTTGTTGTGCCCGATAATGTACTATTCGAAGGTGGAGCAGGTGAAACGGTGCGTAAGAAATTATTGGAAACAACCGATTTGCACACGATATTACGCTTGCCAACCGGTATCTTTTATGCCAATGGAGTAAAAGCAAATGTCATTTTCTTCGATAATAAACCTGCCAGCAAAACGCCCTGGACAAAAGAGGTGTGGGTGTACGACTATCGCACCAATGTGCATCATACCCTGAAGAAAAATCCATTGAATATTGATGTATTGCAGGATTTTATTGCGTGTTATAATCCTGGAAATAGATTCAATCGTACCGAGGTTTCGACAGGCTCACGGTTGTTGAGCGGAGTCGAAACAAGCGAAGTCGAGTCGAGATGGCGTAAATTTACGTACGAAGAAATCATTGCTCGGGATAAAACCAGTCTGGACATTACCTGGCTGAAAGATAAATCGCTTGCCGACCTCGATAACTTACCCGATCCGGAAGATTTGGCTGCTGATATCATCGAAAATCTGAAAGCCGGTATGGAGAGTTTTAGAGAGATAATGATGAAACTCGGAAAATGATATAAACTTGATAATATTTCAATAATATGGACATAATTCTTAATTCAATATAATCATTTAGAATCTCTTATGCTCCCAATTCTTTACTCCGATGCATATTTCACTGCAATTAATAAGCCCTGTGGCATGTTGGTGCATCGTACTTCTATTGCTGAGGACGATAAACCGGTGGCTCTACAATTATTGCGGGAGCAGTTGGGGTTTAAGGTGTATCCGGTTTTTCGTATCGACCGACCTGCATCGGGAATAGTTGTTTTTGCTCATTCGCCTGAAATGACGAAATTATTGCAGGAGGAATTTACGAATGAAAACTGCCGGAAAACATATACTGCATTGGTAAGAGGATGGCTGAATGAACCTTTTACAAATAAGCGGGAAGTTAAAAATGATAGCGGAAAACTGAAAGATGCCGAAACTCGTTTTATTCCGCTCGAGCATTTTGAGCTACCCCTTCCGACTGACAGATACTTAACTGCTCGTTTCAGTATAGTAGAAGCTGAACTTGTTACCGGACGTTGGCATCAGATAAGGCAACATCTGGCACAAATGCGCCACTACATAATTAACGACCGCGTACATGGCGATGGCAAGCAGAACCGGATTTTCACCGAGCAATTAGGAATTAGCGAAATGTTTTTACATGCAGGTAAAATAGTTTTCAACCACCCTGTGAGTCACAAAAATTTAAGCCTTGTTGCTCCATTTCCGGAGCACTGGAAAATATGTTAAATACGAGCAACATACACTGTAAAAATACTAAAAGTGGAATGATACGATATTATACATTTAAAACCAATTTAACCCATTAAAAAAATAATTTTGTCGCCCTTCAATTCATTTGACATCAGGTAATTTTGTGTTGTAAAATTCCACTAACAAATCTGAGATTCATGAAAACACATTTTTTGAAAGCTGTTTCACTTTTTACTGCCTTGTCCATCACCTGCAATTTGGTTGCCACAAAAATTACCCTCTATGTCATCGGCGACAGTACCGCAGCAACGTATGCAGCAAATTTATCGCCACGAACCGGTTGGGCACAAGTGTTGCAACCCTTTTTCAATGCAGATAGTGTAGTTGTAAATAATCAGGCTGCATCGGGAAGAAGCTCGAAAAGCTTTTACGACGAAGGCCGATGGACTACGGTAACAAACACACTAAAAGCAGGAGATTATGTGATTATTCAGTTTGCTCACAACGATGAAAAATCAGATGATCCTACCCGTTATACTAATCCTGAAACAACATTCAAAGATTATCTCACTATTTATGTAAACGGTGCAAGAGCTAAAGGAGCTATTCCGGTGTTCTTTTCTTCAATTCCGCGAAATAACTGGAGCTCAAGTGGTATTCAGCAGGCACATAAACCCTACACCGAAGCCATGAAATCATTATCGGCAAATCTTCAGGTTCCTTTTATAGATATGGAAGCTGCTACAATGGCATATTTGAATTCAAAAGGAAAAACATATTCCACTGACAGCGTCTTTAATAATCTGAAAGCAGGTGTTTGGGCAAATTATACCACCGGAAATTCTGATGGAACCCATTTGCAGGAAAATGGAGCATTTCAGTTTGCAAAAGCAATGATAGCTGAAATGAAAACAAATACTTTATACCCTGAGATTATCCGACTTGCAAATAACACGAAACAGGCTTATCGAATTTCTGCTATGCCAAAACCTGACTTAAAAGGTACAATTACCGGATTCGGTGTGTTTCAGTCGGGCGGACAAACTATACTGAAAGCAACACCGACCACAGGTTATCGATTTGTGAAGTGGACACTGGCATCAGATACTGTAACCGTGAGTAAAAATGCAAGTTTTACGGTAAACGCTATAAATAAAGACGTGGCGTATATTGCCAATTTTGAATCTACAACAGCGGTAGAAAATATAAATGCCGAACAGGTAAAAATATTTCCAAATCCGGTTAAATCTGTGTTTAATATCCAAATTGACAGACCAAACTGGCAAATCAGTATTTTGGATGTAGCCGGAAGAACGCTGCTCGTTTCTTCAAATCAAAAAAACTTAGATGTTTCAACGCTAAAAGAGGGAATGTATCTGGTAAACATTCAGTCAGATGATTTGCAAACAACAAAAAAAATTCAGGTAATCCGGTAAACTTCAATTTCAGAGTTATCCAACCACACGTTTTAATTGGTTGTTTCAGTAGGTCATATTGTTCATATCAAGTCTTGTAACAGATTATCCACCTGAAATAACCAAATTGTAACCGCTTGAAATCTGTTACTTGCTATACATTTGCGTGAAACTTTTAATCATCAACAAAAACTAATTTTTAATTCATTGCAAATGAAAAAATCATTACTAACTCTGATTATTGTATGCTTTGTTTTTTATCCTGACCGTTTTTTCGGTATCACTATTCACACCATAGGCGATTCCACTATGGAACAAAAAGCTACCGATTCAGTTTCGAACCCGAACGGACAGTGCGGATGGCCACAAATGCTGAGTCAGTTTGTAACCAACGGAGCTATTGTAAATAACCGAGCAAAAAGTGGAACAAGTTCCAAAACATTTTACGAGGATAAAGACTCGTATGGTAATTACAGATTCTGGCCAACTGTAAAACCGCAGATTAAAGCCGGCGATTATGTTTTTATCCAATTCGGGCATAATGATGAAAAAGATGGCGGATGGCAAAGCGACCACAATGGTATAATTTACACCGGAATCGGCACGAATCCATGGGAACAGTACACAAGGTATCTGTGTGCTTATGTAAACGAAGTAAGAGCGTTGGGTGCCACACCAATACTGTTTACACCTATTGTACGTAACAGCTTTTCCGGAACTACTATGACAGCTTATGCCTGTCATAACATTGGAACAGATTCTGTTGGACGACCTATTGATTATCCTGCAGCCATGAAAAAAGTTGCTGACAGTTTAAATGTGCTGATTATCGACCACACGGCGCTTACTAAAGCTTATTGTGAACAGTTAGGGCAGGCGCAAACCACATCGCTGATTTATAATGTCGGCGATGGAACACATTTGGGCATTTTTGGCGCTACAACTTATGCCCGTTTAGCTGCAAAAGAATTGATTCGTTTGGGTATATTAACCGATTATCTGAATGCCAATCCCGATTTATTAATCAGCACAAATGAATTAAAATACGGAAAAAGTTTTGTAAATGCCAGCACAATTTATCAGGTCAGTATCAGCGGAACAGATTTAACTCCTGCCACAGGAACAATTACGCTCTCTGCCCCTAAAGGTTATAGCTTATCAACATCGCAAAATGGCGCATACTCACAAATTCTTGAGTATAACTATACATTGAATACACTTAATCTTAGCAATTTTTATGTTCGCTTTAAGCCTTCAGAGGTTGGAAGTTATAACGATACACTAACAATAGGTTATGGTGCAGGTGTGAAGAAAATTGCACTGAAAGGTGAATGTGTAGTACTTACAGGTCAGAACGCGAGTGTTAGTTGGGAACTTTCAACAACGAATCAGGCTGTGGTTACCGGACCTGTAGATGCCATACCGGAAACGTACAGCAATATGAAACTTCAAAATTATGCTGCCCCAAATGCAACTACAACCTGGACAGGTGGTTTAATAGCTAACGGTACAAAAACACAACGTAATGTTATCGGTAACGAAACCGGTGCATGGCCTTCGGGTGAAATTGATATTGTAAACAACCGATATATACAGTTTGGTGTCAGTGCCATCGAAGGCAGTACATTCTCGGTTGACTCCATTGGATTGTATGCTGGTGGTGCAGGTGGTAGTGGTATGCGATTCAAGGTTTATATTTCCAAAGATTCACTTTTCAGTAATACCGATGTAACTACTATGATAGCTGACAGAGGAACTGTTGCCAACGCAAGCAATACCATGTATCCATGCGGATATAACAAACTTACTGAGTTAAACTCCGGTGAAAGCCTGTATTTGAGAATATTTCCGTGGTACAACGGCGCTGCTACAGGTAAAACAATATGTTTGTATGGATTATTGATAAAAGGAGTTGTTACACTTGAAAATACCAATGAAGTAATGAATATAAAAACAGGGGATCTGAGTTTAAGTTGTTATCCCACAATCACTACAGGAAAAACAATGTTGAATTTTAAACCTGAAAAAACATCGGAAGTAATAATAACGGTAAAATCAATAGATGGAAAAACTTTGATCAATTATAATAAGAAAAATCAGTCAACAGAAACTATAAATGAAGAATTGGATTTTTCGACATTTTCGCATGGTGTTTATTTATGTACTGTGATTACCGGAAATAAATCACAGACAATAAGGATAATAAAAAGATAAAAAAGTTCTTTCATTGACTTAATCATTACCGGAATTTAACTTACATTTTTGGTTCAAATAATAAAAATAAGAAAACACTTTAGATTATCAAATTTTCTACATTTAAAACCAATCTATCATACTTGTTAAAAATTAATGCATTGTAAATTTGTATTTTAAAAATGATATAACAATTTTAAATTTATTACACATGAAAAAACTATTCACTTCATTGATTGTAATGATTTTCATTGCATCAAATCTTTTTGCAGGAGCTACATCTATACCGGTTGCTTCTGGCGCTTCTGCTACTACAATTAACGGATATTTATCTTCTGCTGTTTCTGGAGGCAACACTGACATTACTTTACTTTTTGCAAAAGGAGGAACCTGGGGTTCCTCAGGCGGAGAGATTACTATTGCTGTGCCGGCAGGCGTAACTAAATTAACCCTTACTAAAGACCCTGGTACTTCAGGTGCAATACCTGTATTATATTTGGCAACTTTGACTTATTCTGATCCATTAATGACTGGAGGAATTGCATTTGATAGTTTAAAACTGATAACAGGAACAGCTAATAAATATCTTGTATCAGCAGCTAATTTCCCTGCTTCAGCAACATTTTCCAACTGTTGGATTCAGGGTTACAGATCCGTTGTTAAATCTTCTACCACTACAACAAACAGTTCGGTAAATTTTTATAATAACATATTGAAAAATATTACCAACGACGGTTTTATTTCTGTTTCTGCCGGTACAATATCAAATGTAAATATCAGAAATAATACGTTTATTAATTGTGGCGGTAATGCTTCGGGTGCTACTACCGATTACTTTATTGACTTCAGAAGTGCAAATTCAGTGACATCGCAAATTGTTTTTGCAAATAATACAATTTATTTTCCTACAGTGCAGGGTCGCGGACTTTTTCGTTTAAGTGGTTCATTCACTACCGGATATGTTAAATTCAATAATAATCTGTTTGCAAACGGGAACGGATCCGGCATTGCATTGAATTGTACATATGGAACATATACCGGATTAACAACTGCCGCTGATTCAACCAATTATTATGCATTAAATTTTACTTCAACCAGTAATATTACAGGTCTTACACTTACTTCTTATGCAGTTGGCTCAACTACACTGTTCAAAGATCCGACAAATGATGATTTTACTATTAATGATCAGGATTTTCCAGGTAAAAAAATAGCAGGTGATCCCAGATGGTTTCCGGAGGAATTAACTTCTGCGGTTACCATATCAACAACTGTTTCTCCTGAAAATTCCGGAATCGTTGCTCCCGGATCATCTACAGTAAATTCAGGTTCATCAGTTACGTTTACAGCAACTAAAAACTTTGGATACAATTTTAAAGAATGGAGAAATGCTACGACAGATGAATTACTCTCAACCAATAATCCTTTTTCATTTACAGCATCTTCAGATATTACAATAAAAGCCGTTTTTGAAACTGTAAATACTTTTAATTTCACATTAAATATTGTAGGAAGTCAGTGGGGACAGGTATCAGTTACACCAGCGCCAACCGGTGGTAAATATGAAGAAGGTACCAATGTCTCATTGACTGTCGAACCAAATGCAGTTACAAATTTTCTTTACTGGGAAGATGCTTCTACTGTTACAACAAGAAGTGTGGTTGTTGATGGAGATAAGACATTAACTGCAACCTTCGATGAAAAATCATTTATCACAGGTTGGGATTTTAAAGTAGCTGAACCCAAATCAAACAGAACAGGTGATTATTATGCAAGTTCATCAAATAAAGGTGTAATAAGTCTTTATGACCAAGCCGGAACTGCTGTTTCATGGTTATCTCATACAGGTTGGGGATCACCTTCTACTCCATGTGCCATTAAATGGACAGCCGGAGCAAGTTTTGCATCGAACCAACGCTATTTCCAGGCATCGTTTGCAACTACAGGCTATCAAAATGTTCAGGTTAAATCTCAGATTTCCGGCAGTTATCAATATTATACCAATCAGAAATTACAGGCCTCATTAAACGGAACAGATTACACTGATTTAACTTCAATTGATTTGACAGGCAATACATGGAAAGATCTTAATTATACTTTACCGGCTGAATATGAAAATCAGGCAGTAGTATATATCCGCTGGGTGGCAAACACTTCAAGTACACTAAACGGTAATTCCGTTGACAATGATGGAACCGGCTTGACAAATGTATTTGTTTTTGCGGATTTAATACCTGTAGTAGATACAAATCCCCCTGTTCTTATCTCATCCGTACCAGCCGAAGGTGCGTCAAATGTATCAGCCAATGGAAATATCATATTAACTTTCAATGAAAGAGTTATTTTAGGAACAGGAAATTGCACCTTGGATTCAAAAACTTTAACACCAGTTTTAGGAAGTCGTACGGCATCTTTCGCATATTCAAAACTTAGCTACAATACCGATTATACTTTTACAGTTCCCGCAGGCGCTTTAAAAGATATGTCAGGTAACGATTATGCAGGAATGACTTTGCACTTCAGAACTATGAACCGTCCTATACCTACAGCAAAAGTATTTGATGCAGTTAT
Source organism: uncultured Paludibacter sp. (assembly GCA_964405245.1). Taxonomy (GTDB): domain Bacteria; phylum Bacteroidota; class Bacteroidia; order Bacteroidales; family Paludibacteraceae; genus Paludibacter. The sequence continues at coordinate 53,272 of CAYONE010000012.1, read as the reverse complement.
AGCAAAAGATGGAACAGGCGATTACACTACTGTTCAGGCTGCCATTAATGCAGCTCCTGCTGGCAGGGTTCAGCCATGGTTAATCTTTATTAAGAACGGCACATACAGCGGTCATGTCGATATTCCTTCAACAAAACCCTATATACATCTAATTGGTCAAACCAGAGATGGCGTTATCATTTCAGATGCCCGTTTATGTGGAACATCTACTGCATATCCTGACTCCGCAGTTTATTCCGTTGATCCAGGCGCTACTGTAGTTGTAAAATCGGCTAATTGTTATTTTGAAAATATTTGTTTCGAAAATAAATTCGGTTATGATAATAATTCAGGTCCACAAGCGCTTGCACTTTACACCAATAACGACCGTATAGCGCTGAAAAACTGTTGGCTACGCAGTTACCAGGATACCTATCTGACTACTTATGGACATGTTTCAGACCGTCATTATTTACAAAATTGCCGTATTGAAGGAGCTGTTGATTTTATTTACGGAGGTGGAGATGTATTCTTTGATCAGTGTACAATTTATTGTAAACGTGCTTCTGGTGGTTACATTGTTGCTCCAAGTCATCAGGATGGCACTCAATGGGGATATGTTTTCAGCAATTGTACTATCGATGGCCCAAGTTCATCTTACCAGACTTATATGGGACGTCCATGGGTAAATAAGCCAAAGGCTTCCTTCTTTAATACTACATGGAAAATAATGGATTATCCAGCAGGTTGGTATTATAAAATGGGTGCCATTCCCGCAATTTTTGCCGATTATAATTCTATGGATAATTTTGGAAGTCCTCTTGATTTAAGTCAGAGAATTGAAGATTATCAATATGATGTAAAAGATGCCGGTGGTAATGTTATTAATACTGTTTATGGCAAAGCTAAAAAATCTTTCACTGACGAAGAAGCTGCACAATATACTTATGAAAATGTTGTTTCAGGCAGCGATGGTTGGGATCCGAGAAGTTTAACAGAAACAACTTATGCTCCTGCAAATGCTCTGATTTCAAAACAGGGAGATTTAACATGGATTGGCGATCCTTATGCAATTTGCTATATTATTCTGAAAAACGATGTTGTAATTGGATTTACAGCATCAACTGAATTTTCAGATAATAACTTTAATAAAGTAAAAGGACTTTATAAAGTTCAAGCTGCAAGCAATGAAGATGTTTACAAAATTATTGCTGTTTCTGAATCGGGCGCGTTAAGTACTCCAACTATTGTAACTGAAAGTGGTGTTTATACCGACAACATCGCGTCAGAAAACAATAAGGTTTTTGCTTATTTTAATGCTGATAAAAATTTAGTTATCAGCAATCTGAAACTTGGTGATATCGTAAGTATTTATTCTGTAACCGGAATGCTTTTGAACAAACAAAAAGCAACAAAAAACGCACTCACATTTCATTCAATTCCTTCATGCATTGTAAAAATAAGTTCTACAGACGGAACTTCTGCATTAAAAGTGATGAGATAATTTGAATTTTAAAAAAGAGACTGTCGCAAAATGCAGACAGTCTCTTTTTTTTGATTCATCAATAACCGTTTTCCAAATTTCAATCCTCATTTTCGCGTACTTTATTAGCTAATTTCCTTTACTTCGTAACCGGCATCTTCCACGGCTTTTCTAAGTTGTTCATCGTTAGTTTTACTTGTAACATTTACTGTAGCCATTTTATTAGAAATATCCACTTTAGCGGTTACACCTTCAAGTGCATTAAGCGCTTTTTCTACACGCATGCTGCAATGTCCACAGCTCATGCCTTCTATCAGCATTATTTTTTGTTTCATGATGTTTGGTTTTGGAATATTTGTGGGTTGAATAATTTTTTTAGTAGTTTTAAAAAGATTGATGCGCAGTGAATTCAGCACTACCGTAACCGAACTTAAACTCATGGCAGCAGCAGCCAACATGGGATTTAATCGTATGCCGAAGCTTTCGTAAAGCACGCCTGCTGCCAGCGGAATGCAGATAATATTATAGAAAAAAGCCCAGAATAGATTTTCTCTGATATTGCGCAGCACTTTCCTGCTAAGTTGTATGGCAGTTAAAACTCCGGACAATTTGTCGTTCATCAACACAATATCAGCCGCTTCAATGGCAACCTGCGTGCCGCCGCCAATAGCAATTCCCACATCAGCGCGTGTAAGTGCAGGTGCATCGTTTATACCATCGCCGGCCATGGTTACAACTTTTCCATCGCGCTGCAATTCTGTAATTATCCTATCTTTTCCGGCAGGCAAAACATCAGCAAAAACTTTGTCGATTCCTGTAAGTTTTTGAATATAATCTGCAGTTTGCTGATGGTCGCCGGTGAGCATTACCACTTCCAGACCTTCTTTCTGCATAGCTTTAACAACTTCTGTAGCATCGGATTTAAGTGTATCGGCAACCGCAAGGATTCCAAGCAATAAATTATCTTCAGAAAGATACAGCAATGTTTTACCTTCACTTTGAAAACTTTGTGTTTGTTGAGATTCATAATTCTCCGTACCAGTCAGTTTCTGATTACCTATCATATACTCAACACCATCAATAGTGCCGGAAATACCTTTACCGGGATGCACTACAGCATTTACAACATTTTTGAGCAAGATATTACGACTTTCGGCTTCAGCAAGTATGGCATGTGCAATGGGATGTTCCGAGGCGCTCTCGAGCGAAGCTGCAAGAATGAGCAAATTATCAGATGAAACATCTGCAACAGGAAGTATATCGGTGAGTTGCGGTTTTCCTGTTGTGATAGTGCCGGTTTTATCGAGCACCACAACCTGTGTATGCGCTGCCGTTTCGAGTGCAACTGCCGATTTTATCAGAATGCCAAGCTGTGCACCCTTGCCTGTTCCGACCATAATTGCAAGCGGAGTTGCCAATCCGAGTGCACACGGACATGAAATTACAAGCACTGAAATAGCCATGGAAAGTACAAATTCGAATGGATAGCCCAGGAACCACCAAACCAGCGCTGTGATAATTGCAATTGCAATTACCACAGGCACAAAAATACCGCTGATTTTGTCGGCAAGTTTGGATACAGGTGCTTTTGATGCTGCAGCTTCCTCCACTAATCGGATAATTTGCGCCAGCGTGGTATCTTCGCCTACGGCTGTAGCCTCAAAAGTAAAATATCCATCGTTGTTAATTGTAGCTGAATTTACCATATCGCCGCTTTGTTTGAAAACCGGCATACTTTCGCCTGTGATTGCCGAAGTGTCAATATTCCCGTAACCCGAAAGAATTTTTCCATCCACCGGAATACGACCGCCCGATTTTACAACCACAATATCGCCCTTTACAATATCTTTTACTGATATGCTTTGTTCGGTTTGATTGCGAATAACCGTAGCCTGCACGGGAACAAGATTTATGAGATGCGAAATTGCTGATGTAGTTTTGCTTTTAGAGATAGTTTCGAGATATTTTCCAAGCGTTACAAGTGTAAGAATGGTTGCGGCCGATTCGAAATAAAGTTCTTTGATCAGTTGATGCGTTGCTTCCGGAGTACCGCTTCCAAACAACAATGCAGCTTTGAAAATTAGCCAGACACCATAAAAAACCGCCGCTGCCGAACCTGTAGCAACGAGTGAATCCATATTGGGCGCTTTGAACAGCTGTCCGAAACCGCGGGAAAAATACCTGAAATTTACAGCAACAATGGGTATCAGTAATAAAAACTGTGAAAATGACAATACCAGAAAATTTGTATGAAACACATCAGGAACAGGTAAATGTAACATGTGCCCCATGGAAATGTATATCAACGGAAGTAAGAATGAAAATGAAAGCCACCAGCGAAGTTTGAGACTTTTCAATTCGGAATTGATTATGCTGACAGGCGTGTTTTGTTTATCCTGCTTTTCAGCATTCTGCAAATTTGCCTTGTAACCTGCATTTTGTACGGCATTTTCTATATCGACAGCATTCAGCGCATTTTCATCATACTCCACTTTCATGGTGTTTGTCAACAGGTTTACCTGCACTATTTTAATGCCGTTGAGTTTAGTCACACTTTTTTCGACATGTGCCACACATGCAGCACAAGTCATTCCTTCAATATCGAATTTTTGGGATTGCATTTAATTAAAAACAGTAAAATCTATTCCGAACATCATCCGAGAAATAATAAATATCATTCCTCTGAAAGGAGTAAAAAAGAACTGAAATTGAAACAACAAAAATAAGGAATTGTTTTCGTAATTATGAATCTTTGTAAAAGGTAAAGAAACAGAAATGTGCTTTTCAGTCGCCTATGAAATATACTATCGGGTTAGTTCTAATTTCTTCCGGTGGAATTAATTAGAATGAAATATGAATCTTTTGAATAATTACACAAAATTTATTCGTAATTTTGCGCCCCTTTGTTTCATTAAAAAAAAATAGAAAAAGCAGACAATAAATCACTCTGAATGAAGATATTTAAACTACTGATTATTATATTTATTGCATGTCCGGTATTTGCTGAAGCTCAAAATACCGAATTTAAAATCACAACATGGAATGTAGAATGGCTGAGTTGCAGTACTTATGGGCCTTCGGACGAGAATCTGCAAATGAACAATGCGGCTAAGGTGATAATAGCCCTGAACTCTGACATAGTAACACTACAGGAAATTGGCACAAGCAGCATTTATACCACTATCGATACCCTTGTAAAACGTTTGGGCAGCGAGTGGGCAGGCAGTATCATTCCCTGGTCGGCCGATAATTGTTCTCAAAATCAGGCTATTGTTTACAAAAAATCGAAAGTGCAATTTGTCAGCGGATCGCTAATGAGCAATGGAGGCAGTTCGTATAACTGGTCGAGCGGACGATTTCCGGTACTATACAATTTAAATCTGGTAGTGGGCAAAAGCACTATCCCTGTAGCGGTGTTAAATATTCACGCCAAGGCAATGGGAGACGAATCAAGCTACACGCGACGCAAAGCAGCTTCCGAAAGTATGAAAGCGCTACTCGATGGAAGCAGTTACAACAGCAAAAATGTGATTTTGCTGGGCGACTTCAATGATTATTTAATAGGCACACAATGTAGTAGTTGCTTGCCGTATGAATCTCCGTACAAAAACTTTATGGACGACACAGAAAACTATAAAGGATTGACATCAACCATATGGGATTCGAAATACAACAGTCCGTTAATTGACAATATTATTATCAGCAACGAACTATTTGGAAACTACACCAACAATGTAATACGCGAAACAACTGCCACACAAGCAGTGTCGAACTATACTTCCACCACCTCCGATCATTATCCTGTAAGCGCTCTGTTCAGTTTTGCGGAAAATAATGGAGGACAAACCGGTTGCGAAAATTTCAGCTTTAGCGAAACATTTGCCGAAAGTCTGGGTAATTTTACTACTGCAAATGTAGTGGGATCACAAAACTGGGGTTGGCGCTCTGTGTATGGTGCTGTGATTTCAGGATTTCAAAATAGTGTAGCTAACCCTAACGAAGACTGGCTTATTTCTCCGGCTTTGGATTTATCAGGCAACAGCGCTGCATCACTCAGTTTCGAACATGCTATAAATTATGCTGCTACGTCAAACGACATAATACAAAACCACACTTTATGGATTACAGATAATTACAATGAGTCGCAAATTACATTAAGTACCTGGACACAACTCGATATTGGCACAATGCCCGTAGGAAACAACTGGACTTTTGTTAATTCAGGTTATATCAACATTCCAAACAACATGCTTAAGAGTAATGTGCGAATAGCATTCAAATATCTTTCGAACAGCACAGTGGCTTCTACATGGGAAATCAGAAATCTGAACGTAACCGGACAATGCAATGATACGCAAGTAAATAGCACTAAAAGCGAAGAAAACAGCTTGATTTACACAGTAAATCGCAGCATTAAGATTGAAAATAAAATTGCTGTGCCGGTTGCAATTTACGATATTACAGGTCGTATTTTATATTCCACAAATTCAACTCATCACGCCGAATTTATAACCACACAACAAGGTATTTATTTGGTTCGCTGCGGAAACGCTGTGGGTAAAGTGGTAGTGAGATAATTTTGTTCGACACATAAATTCATGAAAGAATAAGAATTATAAATTCAACCTGATTGTTATTGTTTTCAATGAGCTATTGAAAAAAGGTTAACATTAAAATATTTCTAAGATTTTAATAATGAATTGACATTGAAGTAGCAAAAAATACATTATTTTTGCGTTAAACCATTACAAAAACATAAAATGAAGTATTTAAAAAAAGCGCCTTTTGTGTTAATTTTTGGGCTAATTATTTCTCTGTGTGCAGGTTGTAAAAAATCCGATGAAACTATAATAACTATATCGGTAACAGACATATTCGACCAACCCGAATCCAACTGTAAGGTTTATGAATTTGATTATCCCAGCACACATCAGTATGGTAATAATCCATTTGTAGCAAACAGGTTTCGTTTAACTGACAAATCGGGAGATGCTGTTTTTATAATAAATAATAATGATTACGATAAAACAGTGCCACATACGCTTTATTATACGGTTTTCAATGAAACATCAGGTAACACATATACAGTGGCAGGGTCAGTAAAAGTTGACTTAATATCAGGAGAAAACTTTAAAGCGAAAATTAAATTTCGCTAAAATGGAAAATACCGACCAAATAAAAGCATTGCTCAACGAAAAAGTAAAACTTTACAATCATCCCGACTTTATCGAAACCGATCCTATTCAAATTCCGCATAGCTTCAGCAGAAAAGAAGATATTGAAATTGCAGGATTTTTATCGGCAACAATTGCATGGGGGCAGCGTAAAAGTATAATTAAAAATGCTTCGTTGCTGATGGACTTGATGGATAATACGCCTTATGAATTCGTCATTCAGCATACCGACCTTGATTTACTTCCGTTATCGAAATTTGTTCACCGTACGTTTAATGGTGGCGATTGTTTGTATTTTATTAAATCACTGCGAAATATTTATCTCTATCATAATGGACTTGAAAAAATATTCACCGAAGGATATAAAAACGGACAAACCGTATTTTCAGCGCTGAAACATTTTCGGGAAACATTTCTGGAGCTTCCGCATGAACAGCGCGTAACAAAACATTTATCGGATGTAACATCAAATTCATCGGCAAAACGTCTGAATATGTTTCTGCGATGGATGGTGCGCAGCAACGCAACCGAAGTGGATTTCGGACTGTGGAAAAACATACCTGCATCAGCATTAATGCTTCCTCTCGATGTTCATACCGGCGATGTTAGCCGTGCATTAGGACTTTTAAAACGCACGCAAAACGATTGGAAAGCTGTAGAAGAAATTACCGAAACACTCCGAAAATTTGACCCTGAAGATCCGGTGAAATACGATTTCGCGCTGTTTGGAATTGGCGCTTTTGAAAAAACGCGAGAAGACAAAATTCCGAATCTGTCAAAAAAATAACAAAATAAGTTCCTGCCAATCAGAAAAAAAATTCTGTTATAAAAATAATTCCTTCCTTTAAAATACTTCTTGACAGAATTTTCATTCTACCACCCTTTTATCAAAAATAAATGGATAAATTTGTATTGTAAATTCCCAAATTATTTACTCGCAATACTCCATACCATGAAAATCTTCAACACTTCCCAAATTCGTGAACTCGACCGTTTTACTATTGAGAACGAACCCATAGCTTCGATTGATTTAATGGAAAGAGCCGCATTTGCTATATACGAAAAGTATATGCAAATTTTTCACTACAACCGACCTGTGTATATTCTTGCCGGACCGGGAAATAATGGTGGCGATGCGCTGGCGCTTGCAAGGCTTTTATTACAAACCGGATTAAATGTTAAAGTACATATTATCAGCACTGTAAAACTTTCGCCCGATTGTGAAACGAATTTAAAACGGTTGAAAGAAAATTTTCCGGATGCAGTTAAAGAATTGGTTGAGCAATTTAAAAAACCTGAAATTTTGCCGGATACTATTATTGTTGATGGTTTGTTCGGCTCAGGACTAACGCGTCCGCTTTCAGGAATTTTTGCTGAAGCAGTTGAATTTATCAATAATTCAGGTCTTGAAATATTATCAATCGACATTCCCTCAGGATTGCAGGGCGAAAGTGTGGCAAATGAAAAAGATGTGATTGTAAAAGCCGATTACACTTTCAGCCTGCAATTTCCGAAGCTTGCATTCTTTTTTGCCGAAAACGAAAAATATGTCGGAAACTGGTCTGTACTTGATATTAGAATTCATAATCAGGCAATAGCTGAAACTCAAACAAACTATTACCTGACAGAAAAACCGGACATTCAGAACATTATTAAATCACGTCCGAAGTTTTCGCACAAAGGAACTTTCGGGCATTTACTGCTTGTGGCAGGAGGAAAAGGAATGGCAGGAGCTGCAGTACTTGGAGCAAAAGCTGCTTCACGAAGTGGTGTAGGCTTGGTAACCGTTCATGGGCCGAAATGTAATCGGGTAATTGTTCAAACCTCAGTTCCCGAAGCCATTTTTTCGTTCGATATCAATAAGAAATTCATTACTGCGGTGTACGACCTGCAAAAATACTCAGCCATAGCCGTTGGTCCGGGAATTGGCGTAAACACTTTCTCCAAAGAAATGCTTGCACAACTTCTGACTGAAATTCAGCAACCCTGTGTTTTCGATGCCGATGCGTTAAATTTATTTGGTTTTCATCCTGAACTATTGGAACTTTTACCTAAAGGCAGCATTATTACACCCCATAAAAAAGAATTTGAACGCATGTTTGGTGCAAGTGCAAATTCATCGGAAGAATTGAAACTTGCTATCGAAAAAGCAAAAGAATTTTATATAATAATTGTTTTGAAAGGAGCTTATACGCGGGTGATTTTTCCGGATGGTAAAGTTTATTTCAATCCTACCGGAAATGCAGGAATGGCAACCGGTGGTTCGGGTGATGTGCTGACAGGAATTATCGGCAGTTTTCTGGCTCAGGGTTACGGTGCAGAAAAGGCTGCACTTGCAGGAGTTTATCTTCACGGATTAGCCGGCGACTTGGCGCTTGAAACCGAATCTGAAGAATCGTTGATTGCAGGAGATATTGTGGGAAAATTGGGAAATGCGTTTAAAAGAGTGAGTAGCGTGGAGTGAGAAGCGAGTAAATGTGCCAATCCGACAATATGCTAATGTGCCAATCTTTGTGAAACAAAGACTTAGTTTGCGAAAAATATAAAATTAATAAATCATTCTGAGTTATAAAAAATTTGATATTTACAAATTACGAGTAACAAATAAACTTCATTTTTGCATCTTCTCACCCCTTTGGGGAGGGTCAGGGTGGGGTTTTTCCTCCCCATGCAACATTTTCAACATTAATTACATCAAACAAAACAGAAAGCAGCACATGCGGATGAATGAGGAACAGCAATTAATTGCCGATTTCAGAAAAGGGAAGAAAAATGCCCAAAAGATGATTTTTGAGTTGCATGCTCCTGCAATGCTGGCAGTTTGTGTCCGTTATGTTCGCGACAGAGAGTTGGCACGGGATTTATTACAGGATGGATTTATTCGGGTTTTCGAAAATGCCGAAAGTTATTCAGGCAAAGGTCCGCTTGGCGCGTGGATTCGCAGGGTAATTGTAAATACCATTCTGGAGTATTTCAGAAAAAACGATGCGCTTAAAATGAGCATTAACATTGATGAACATCAGGATTTTGCAAACAGTTATGAACCGGACGTGCTGGATAAAATTTCGACTGATGAAATTCTGAAATGTATTGAGGAACTCCCGCCCGGCTTCCGAACGGTGTTCAACCTGTTTGCAATTGAAAATTACAGTCATGCCGAAATTGCAGCACAGTTGAATGTTACGGAATCGACCTCGCGAACGCAATACATGAGAGCGCGAAACTTATTACAAAAAAAAATACTTACACTCAATAAAGCATATAAATGACCACAGGAAACAACATAGAAAAAGATTTTTTAGCCGAAACGCTTAAAAGCAGGCTCGAAAATCAGACCATGCCCGTGGACAAAAATTGCTGGGCTGAAATTGAACAACGGATGCAGAAAAAGCGCCGGATTATTCCTTTCTGGCTTTGGAGTGCTATTGGTGGAGTTGCTGCGGTGGCTTTACTTTTTATCACGCTTCTGCCTTTTACCGACAATCCGGAAAGCAGAAATTTAGCTTTCGAAATGGAAAAGCAGGAAAAAACTATTGATGATATTTCTTCATCAGCTGAAATTTCATCAGATAAAGCGGAAAAAACTATTTCTGAAAATCCGAAAATTGACAAAAAAAATACGATAGAATCTTCCATCGATAAAAATTCAAGTGCTTCAAAAATATTACAATCAAAACTTAGCCCGGGAAACAACACTGCATTAATTGCTGAAAACAAATTATCAAAAAGCAATAAAAAGATTCAAACTTCATCTGATCTCTCATCAGAAAAAGAAACAATCACTGAAAACAACAATGCACATCAAAATAATGCTGATTCGGATAAAAAAGAAAACGTACAGCAAAAAGAAAATTCTGCCGAAAATAAATCGCAGGTTGAAAAAATAAACGAACTGACAACTCTCGAAGCAAAAAAATACGAACGTCCGAAAAGAATAAGTGAGCGCCCGTTGCTTGCCGCTGCTTTTGGTTCGGGTGGTGGATTAAATTTGAGTCAGTCAGGTTCATTAGATGCTGCGCCGGTTTACGAGAATCTTGCAGATATAAAGTCAACTTATGCTCGTATTATGGCTCCCAACGAATTTTCAAGCATAACTGATATTTCACCTCTTTCGTTCGGAATAAAAATCAGCAAGGAATTTTCGCCCGGTTGGAGCGTGGAAAGTGGCTTGATTTATACTTATATGGCAACACTTTACGAGCAATCAAGCTGGGGCGATATAAAAGCTGATATGAATTTACACTATCTGGGAATTCCGGTAAATCTGAAACACATAGTTTCCAAACATAACAAGTGGAATATTTATTTATCGGGCGGGATTATGGCTGAAAAAGGACTCCGATCCATTTACAATCAATACACCTACTCGGGCAATTACACCTACAAAACAGTAGCAAAAACAAAAATCGATGGCTTCCAATGGTCGATGAGTGGAGCAACAGGCTTTTCGTACGTTATTTTCAGAGATATTTCAACTTATTTTGAGCCATCGGTTACATGGTATTTCGATAATAATCAACCACGCAGTGCACGTACACAACAGCCTTTGGTGGTGGGATTTAATGCGGGATTAAGGTTCAATTTGTAAAGACAAATACCCCCCCTAACCCCTCCCGATATAAGAATCGGGATAAATGGCGGGGAACAAAAGAAAACAATGTAAATAATTGATTAATAATTGAATATATTATGAAAACTCAATTTCTAAAAACCTATTTTCCGGTTTTTGCTTTCCTAATAATAATGACCGGATGCAAAAATAATCCTGATATTATTCCGGAAGCAAGTGATCTGAAATTACGTGCCGGTCTTGAAAAACGCGTAGCTCAGGACAATGAATTTGCTTTTGACCTACTGCGAAAAACCATTGCCGATGTGAAAGACACCAACGTTTTCATGTCGCCATTGAGCGTAAGCATGGCACTTGGCATGACTATGAACGGAGCTGTTGGCACAACCCGTACCGAAATGGAAAACGCACTGAAACTTTCCGGTATATCAGTGGAAGACATTAACGAATACTACAAGGCAATGCAAACGCAATTGCCCGTAATGGATCCACTTACAAAACTGAGTCTGGCAAATTCTATATGGTATCGTACCGGATTTGCCGTAAAAAAGACATTTATAGAAACAAACAAAAATTATTTCGATGCTGAAATTCGCGAACTCGATTTCGCGCAAAGCTGGGCAAAAGACACGATTAACAACTGGGTTGCGCGCAAAACCAATGATCTGATTAAAGATATTCTGGATTATATTCCCAAAGATGCGGTAATGTATCTCGTGAATGCAGTTTACTTTAAAGGAACATGGAAAATTCAGTTCGATAAAAAAGAAACCCGCGAATCATACTTCACAAACGAAGCCGGAAAACAGTTAAAGGTTAACATGATGCAACTGAAAGACACGTTTGCTTATGCTAAGGATGAGTATGCGCAGTATCTTGATTTGCCTTACGGTAACGGCGCTTTCAGTATGACAATAATTCTACCTGATTACGATAAGACAACTGCCGATGTACTAAACTCGATGAGCGGTGAACGCTGGAACAATATTATAGAAGGTTTGATAAAACAGGAAGCAGCAGTTTTTCTGCCACGATTTACGACTAAAAACAAATTTCTTTTAAACAAACCTCTAATCAATATGGGAATGCCAAAAGCATTTACTGCCGGCGCTGAATTCTACAATATTGCCGATGATGATTTGATGATTTCGCGTGTTTTGCACGACACCTATATTGAAGTTACCGAAGAAGGCACCGAAGCAGCTGCCGCAACTGTTGTTGAAATGATTAAAACGTCGATTCCTGAATTTCCTACAGTAAATGTTAACAGACCATTTGTATTCGTAATTCGTGAAAAAAGTACTGGCGTTATTTTGTTTGCAGGAAAAATGGGTGAAATAACCAAATATTAAATTGAAATGAAAGCAATCCGAATTTTATCATTCTCAGTCATTATTCTTTTAAGCTCATGTATTATTGAGCCTTACGAGATTAAAAGACCTGATTATTTTATTTTTGGTCATTTTTATGGGGAATGCATGGGTGAAAACTGCGTTGAAATTTTTAAAATTGAAAATGAAATGCTTTACGAAGATGAAAATGATACTTATCCAACTTCTACTGATTTTAATATGGCAAAATGGAAAATGCTCGACAAAACTGAATATGAAAAAGTTAAAAATCTAGGTGAGTTTTTTCCTGAAAAACTTTTAAACGATGATAAAAAAGTAATCGGACAACCTGATGCCGGCGATTGGGGCGGAATTTATATCGAAATTAAAATTGGCGACACACATAAATTCTGGTTGATTGATAAAATGAGAAGCAATGTTCCAAAAGAATACCATGAGTTTTTAAATAAAGTAGAAGAAAAAATAAATCTATTACAAAACATACAATAATTATGAAACCAAATTGGAGAAAAAATTTATTCAGAGGTTTATGCCTCACTTCGGTAGCATTTGTATTTCAGGCATGTTACGGAACACCACAGGATTTTGGCAACGATTTGCTGCTCGAAGGTAAAGTAACTTCGAAAAATACAGGCTTACCGGTTAAAGGCATAAAAATTACAATTGCAAACGGTCCGCAATATGTTCATACTGATGACAATGGCAACTTTGGATTTTATGCACTCGCAGAAGATAGTATAAAACTGACTTTCGAAGATGTTGATGGCACAGAGAACAAGCAATTTCTAAAAAAGGACACAACATTAAAAGTTATTGACCAAAGAATGACTTTGAATATATCTCTTGACGAAAAAGAATAAATGGGAAATGCAATAAAAAATTACATTTTCAGGCAATTCAAGAAATCGGAAACCCGGAGACATGAATTGAATTATCTGTTTTGGGAGTGTACAGCAAGGTGTAATCTGAATTGCTTGCACTGCGGAAGCGATTGCTCGAAGGATAGTTCGCAAAAAGATATGCCATTAGAGGATTTTCTGAAAGCACTTGAAACCATTGAAAATCCAACGAAAAATATTACAGTGGTGATCACAGGCGGTGAGCCACTCTTACGGAAAGATATTGAACAATGTGGCAGAGAAATCCGTAAAAAAGGTATGCGTTGGAGCATGGTAACAAATGGCTTCTCGTACGATGAAGAAAGACACATTTCGTTGTTGAATGCTGGTTTGGGGGCGCTTACGATAAGCCTTGATGGTTTGGAAATTTCGCACAACTGGCTTAGAAACAACCCAAAGAGTTTTGATAGAGTTAATAAGGCAATAGGTTTGGCAGCAAGTGCACCACGATTGAATTTTGATGTTGTAACCTGCGTAAACCAACGAAATTTCAGCGAATTGGAAGAAATTAAGCAGTATCTGATTCAGAAAAAAGTGAAAGCATGGCGCTTATTTACGATTATACCAATTGGGCGCGCAAAAGAAAATGTAGAATTATTGCTTACTGATAATCAATTTAAAAAGTTAATGGAATTTATCAGTGAGTCGAGAAAAACGGATGAAATTGATGTAAAATTCAGCTGCGAAGGATTTGTCGGCAATTATGAATGGAAAGTGCGTGATGCAGGTTTCTTTTGTCGTGCAGGCATAAATATAGGTTCGGTTTTAATTGATGGTTCTATATCAGCCTGTCCGAATATTGACAGAACATTTGCGCAGGGAAATATTTATAAAGACAACTTTTACGAAATCTGGCAAACAAAATTTCAGCCTTTCAGAAACAGAAACTGGACAAAAACCGGAAAATGTGCCAACTGTAAAGAGTATAAAAACTGTCAGGGAAACGGATTCCATAACTGGCATGGCGAAAAAGAAAATGTGCTTGTTTGTCATTATGAAAAGACAACCCCTAACCCTGCCTCACCGGCAGGCTGGCCAAAAAAGGGGGAAATTATGTGCGAAAATTAAAGTTTACAAAAATATGTTTATTAAAAAATACTGACAAATTACAGAAAAAAATTAAAAACCATCCCATTTCCCCCTTCAGGGGGTTAGTGGGCAAATTAAATTACAATGAAAAAACTATTATTATTCTCGTTCATAGTATTATTAGCCGCAGGATGCGCTAATAATAACGACCTCAATACAGGCGAAGAAGTTCCTCTGATATTGAAGGCTAACATGCAGCAAAAAGTTGCTCAGGATAACACTTTCGCATTTAATCTGCTGAAAACAACAATCGAAAACACTGATAAACCGAATGTGTTTATTTCACCGCTAAGTATGAGTATCGCTTTGGGAATGGCTTGGAATGGTGCTGACAAATACACTAAAAAGGAAATGGAAGATATGCTGAACATGTCGGGCATGACGGTTGACGAAATCAACGAGTATTACCAGATTATGGAAAGCACACTACCAAAAGTGGACAACAAAACCAAACTGAACATTGCCAATTCCATCTGGTATAAAACAGGATTTCCCGTTAAAACTGATTATCTCGATGTTAACAAGGAGTATTTTAACGCGGAAGTAAAAGAACTTGATTTTGCAAAAACCTGGGCGCTCGACACCATAAATAACTGGTGCGCACGTAAAACCAACAATCTGATAAAAAAACCGTTGGATCAGATTTCGCCCGATGCAGTAATGTATCTTATCAATGCCATTTATTTTAAAGGCATGTGGGCAAATAAATTCGACAGCAAGGAAACCAAAGTGCGCACATTTACCAACGAAAAGAACGTACAGTCCGATGTAAACATGATGCAAATGACCGATACATTTGCTTACGCCAGCGATGAAATTGCTCAGTATCTCGATATGCCTTACGGAAATGGCTCATTCAGCATGACTGTAATTTTGCCAAACGAAGATAAAACCACAACTGATGTAATGAGAAATCTCACGGTTGAAAAATGGAACACAACACTTGCAAATTTATCAAACCAAAAAGTTGATGTAAAATTTCCGAGATTCAAAGTGCAAAACACTTACGAAATGAAAGATGTGCTTATGAAAATGGGAATGATTCAGGCTTTTAGTAATGAAGCAGATTTTTCAAAAATCTCCGAATTAAAACTTATTATATCGAGAGTGATTCACAGCACATATTGCGAAGTAAACGAAGAAGGAACCGAAGCAGCTGCAGTTACAATTATCGAATTTGAAAATACATCAATGCCAATGTATCCTGTATTTAATGCAAACCGTCCGTTTATTTTCTTTATTCGTGAGAAAAATACAGGTGTGATATTGTTTGCCGCTAAAATGGGGAGTGTGGAGAAATATTAAAAACCCCACCCCGACCTTCCCCAAAAGGGCAGGAAGAGTGCGAAAATGAAATTTATTAGTTATTCGTAGTTTGTTAATTTATTTATTTCAATTTTATAATTCAGAATGATAAATCATTCTATATTGAACAATATCGTAATTAACTGAATAATTGGCTTTTAATTGGCACATGGTAACGCAGCGGACATTCCGGAAAGCGGAATTAGTATATTAACACATTTGCTTATTGACACATTTTCTTATTTTCTTAATTTCATAAACAAAAAAAGATATGAAAAAACTAATGCAATTATTTCTTCTTTTCAGTTTTGCTTTGGTAGGCTGCGAAGATTCGGTTCAGGAAACGGTTTCTTATCGTATTAACGAACCCGTATTTATGAGCTCTGACCAATTCAGAAGTTCAGTAAAGGTTACATCAAATCCTCAAAAAATTGAGAATTACGGAAAAATATGCTTCTACAATGGCTATTTATATATTTCTGAGTCTGAAAAAGGGATTCATATAATTGATAATCAAAATCCTTCGAAACCAGAAATAATCGGGTTTATTGAGCTACTCGGAAATGCCGACATTGCCATCCGCAACAATATGCTTTTTGCCGATTCGTATGTTGACCTGGTTTGGTTCGATGTAACAAATCCTTCTTCACCTGTTTTCAAAGGCAGGTTAGAAGAAGTTTTCACTACAGCCTTACCAAGAACCGAAAATGGTGTTGGTATTGATTATAATATGTGTTATGGCGAAAACTCTAAAGACAAAGGAATTATCGTAGGCTGGAAAGAAGTAGAACGAACCGAACCTGTAGATAAATACACAGGAGGTTGGGGTTGGCCATGGTGGCGTGGCGAAGTATTTTTAGATATGGCATCAACTGGAAGTAATTCAGGCGGAAGTACAACAGGGGTCAATGGTTCAATGTCCAGGTTTACAATTTATCAGGATAATTTATATGTGGTTTTAAACAACATGATGAGCATTTTTGATTTGACCAAAGAGAAGCCCGAAAAAGCTGCCAATGATACTTATGTAGGCTGGAATGTTGAAACCATATTCAGCTATAAAACAAATATGTTTTTGGGTACGCCTACCGGAATGGTAATTTACTCGGTTAAAGACCCGTTGAAACCAGAATATCAATCGTCTATTCAACATGTTTTTGGTTGCGATCCTGTGGTTGTTGAAGATGATATTGCATGGGTTACAATTCGTTCGGGCACCAACTGCGGACAAAACAGTAACGAATTGATAGTGATTGATGTACAGGATGTAAAAAATCCAAAACAATTAGTTTCGTACGGAATGAAAAGTCCAAAAGGTCTGGGAATAGATAACGGAAAGCTTTTTCTTTGCGCTGATGGTTTACAAATATTTAAATCGACTAATCCGCTTACATTAATGGCAAACAAACTGGCGCATTATTCAGGGATGGATGGTTTTGATGTAATTCCTTACAATGGAATACTAATGATGATTGCCGATGATGGTTTGTATCAGTATGACTATTATGACATTAACAAAATACAGTTTTTGAGTAAATTGCCGATAGGAAATTAGTTACGCAAACAATTATGGCATTTTCTTTAAATATAGCCAAAACGAAACGGAGTCGCTTAAAATTGTTACTCCGTTTTTTTTTGATCTTGTTTTCTGATTTCAATTATCGCTTAAAATAAATTGAAACTTATTGCACATTAAAAAGGGTGTTTTAATTTATATTTAACTACAAATAAACATAATTGATATTTTATTGTTTCAATTGATAAGTTTTCAGTGCCTGAAAATATTCAGTTTGAAAATTCAATATAATCATTTCAAAATATTAATCAGAAAAATTTGAAAAAAATGAAAAAGACACCATTTGTATTGATCGTTCTAATTATTGGAATATCATCAGTTTTTGCTCAGAAAAGCTACAAGGCCACAGAAGTTTTCACCCTCGAATTTGCTTTAAGCGATGGAACAAATGCTTCGGCAGTAACATGGAATCCGGATAAAAAAGTGTTTTATTCAGTAATTGCCGGTAATGCCACATTTCCACTTGAAACTTTTGATGAGTTTGGAGAACAAATTAACAGCAACGAAGCCGGCGTTGATGCGCGTGGACTTTGGTATAATTTAAAAACAAAACAACTTGAAGGAAATGGTCCGGGAGAAACCGGAGTATTTACTATCGGGTTTAATAATTCCGGAGAAAAAAAAACAGTAAAAATTTTAATTGAAGGGAAAAATCAGCCTGAAAATCAGTCTGTGGGAGCATTCGACAGCAAAAAACAAATTATTTATTATTATTCAGATGGAATGATTTACTCATATCTTCGGAAGAACGGTAAACAAAAATCAGCTATGAAAATTACTGATTGTCCGGCTGATTTAAGCGACATAAATTCCACTACGGTAATTTTCACTGGAATAAAAAATCAGGAATTGGGATTGCTTGATTATAATTCACAGAAAGTTTATCTTTTTAATCTAAAAGGGAAACATACAGCCACAATAAACTTACCGGAAAATGCCCCAACAAATGATGCTTTCAGATTTTCGTTTGCCAATAATTATATTTGGTTATACGATATTGACACCAGAATGTGGACTGGATATGCTTTTCAATGAGATTATTTGGATTATTGATATTCATCGATAAGTTTTTTGTCAAATCCAGCAGGAAGTGAGCGGGTTGTTCGCTCACTTTACTGTCATACCACAGTACATTCCATTCGTCATAAAGCGATTTTATATACCGTTACTCTTTTCTTTATATTTTATTTCTTCAATGCCTCAATTCCTTCTTTCAGCGAAGCAATTTTACTTTCGGCATCGGCTTTTTTCTTGCGCTCGGCTTCTACAATTTCAGGTTTGGCATTTGCCACAAAGCGTTCATTGCCCAGTTTTTTCATTACCGATTCAATAAATCCTTCGAAGTATTTGATCTCGGCTTCCATCTTGGCGATTTCTTCTTCGGCATTAATCAGGCTACCCATAGGGATAGAAAATTCGGTCGTGCCAACCAGAAATGAAATTGATCCTGCTACTTTTTCGGTCACATTCTCAATTGTTTCCAGGTTACCCAATTTAGCCACCACAGCATCAAAATCAGCTTTGTGTTCGCCAACTATCTGCAAACTTAAAACTTCTTTGTTTGGAATATTTTTCTGCAAACGCACAGTACGGATTCCGGCAATAATTTCCTTTGCATATTCGAAATCTGCAATCAGTTTATCGTCAACTTCCGTAGCTTTTGGTTGCAATGCCACCATAATGCTTTCGCCGTCTTTGCGGTCTTCCAATGCTTGCCAAAGTTCCTCAGTGATAAACGGCATAAACGGATGCAATACCTTCAACAACGAATCGAAGAAACCAAGCGTAGCTTCGTAAGTAGCACGGTCGATAGGTTTTTGGTAAGCCGGTTTGGCCATTTCCAGGTACCACGACGAAAATTCATCCCAGAACAGTTTATAAACCGCCATCAAGGCTTCCGACAAACGATATTTCGAGAACAAATCATCAATTTCAATCAACGTTTGATTTAATTTAGCATCAAACCATTTTATCGCCATTTTAGCCGATTCGGGCTGGAGCATTTCTCCCCCTCCTTCGGAGGGGGTTGGGGGGAGGCTCCAACCTTTTACCAGACGGAAAGCATTCCAGATTTTATTGTTGAAGTTACGGCCTTGTTCACAAAGGCTGTCGTCATAAGGCAAATCATTTCCGGCAGGCGAAGTCAGCAGCATACCCAGACGTACCGCATCTGCACCATATTGCGCAATCAAATCCAGCGGATCGGGTGAGTTACCAAGCGATTTCGACATTTTACGACCCAATTTATCGCGAACAATACCGGTCAGATATACATTTTTGAACGGCATTTCGCCACGGTATTCATATCCGGCAATAATCATACGTGCCACCCAGAAAAACAAAATTTCAGGAGCAGTCACCAAATCATTGGTTGGATAGTAATATTTTATTTCGTCATTCTCAGGGTTGTTGATACCATCGAAAACCGAAATTGGCCATAACCACGAGGAGAACCATGTGTCCAGACAGTCTTCGTCCTGACGCAAATCATCAATTGATAATGGATAGTTGACAATTGCCAATGCTTTTTGGTAAGCTTCTTCTTTTGAAAGTGCCACTACAAAACCACCCTGAGGCAGATAATACGCCGGAATCCGGTGTCCCCACCAAAGTTGACGCGAAACACACCAGTCTTTCACGTTTTCCATCCAGTGACGATATGTATTCTTAAATTTGGCCGGATAAAGCTGAATATCGTCGCCCATCACGGCTTCCAAAGCCGGTTTAGCCAATTGTTCCATTTTGAGAAACCATTGCATCGACAGTTTTGGTTCAATAACAGCGTCAGTACGTTCAGAACAGCCCACTTTATTGGTGTAAGGTTCCACTTTTTCAAGCAAACCGGCTGCTTCTAAATCTTTTTCAATTTGTTTGCGAACATCGAAACGATCGAGTCCTGCATATTGCGCACCGTTTTCGTTCAAAGTTCCGTTATCATTGAAAATATCGATAGAAGGCAAATTGTATTTCTCGCCCAATATGTAGTCGTTCACATCGTGTGCAGGTGTTACTTTCAAGCAACCTGTACCGAATTCAACATCCACATAATCGTCCTCAATAACTGGTATCGACCGATTTATAAGTGGAACAAAGACGCGTTTCCCTCGTAAAAATTTATTTTTTTCATCATTCGGATTAATACACATAGCGGTATCACCAAATATTGTTTCGGGTCTTGTTGTTGCTACCACTGCGTATTGTGGCTCTTCAACGCCCCCTTTAGGCTTCGACGTGAGCTCAGCCGAACGGGGTTGGGGGGCATCTATTTTGTAACGTAAATAATATAGTTTACCTTGTTGTTCTTTAAAAATTACTTCTTCGTCCGACAGCGCAGTCAACGCTTTTGGATCCCAGTTGACCATGCGCACACCGCGGTAAATAAGTCCTTTTTCGTACAAATCAGCAAACACTTTCAATACACTTTCCGAACGTGGCTCGTCCATGGTAAAAGCCGTACGATCCCAGTCGCACGACGCTCCCAGCTTTTTCAACTGCTCCAGAATAATTCCACCGTGTTTGTGTGTCCAATCCCAGGCGTGACTCAAGAATTCTTCGCGGGTCAGGTCGGTTTTTTTGATTCCTTCGGCAGCAAGTTTGCCTACCACTTTGGCTTCGGTAGCAATAGAAGCGTGGTCGGTTCCCGGAACCCAACAAGCATTTTTGCCCTGCATACGTGCACGGCGAACCAATACATCCTGAATGGTATTGTTGAGCATGTGACCCATGTGAAGTACACCTGTAACGTTTGGAGGTGGAATGACGACAGTGTAAGGTTCACGACTGTCGGGTTTAGAACTGAAAAATCCGTTGTCTAACCAATACTGATACCATTTCGACTCTAAGTCCGTTGGGTTGTACTTACTTGCAAGTTCCATTAGTTTTTTTATTTACAATCCGCCACGGCGGACAAGTTTTGCTCCCGAATCGTCGGGATTACGATTTACAATTTGTCAGTAAAAATCAATCATTTATTATTCAGATATTTATCAAATAAAATAGCTGAAAAATTTAAGTTTGCAAAGATAATTAAAATTTAAGCGGGAATAAAGGGGAGTTTTCAATTTCTCATTTTTTTTGTTTAAATGTATATTTCTCAATTTTCAAAAAAAAACTGATTTTTTTGTGTTTTTGCAAACGTTTGCGAAAAGAATTGAGTGTATTCTTAAATTATTTATTGTACATATATTAAACCCTGCATATATTTGCGTCAATCAATTACATTATTCATTTAAAAATTTTTTAGCATCATGAAAAAACAATTACTTTTTTTAGTGGCAATGTTTGTTAGTTTAACTACCATTGCTCAGGTTACTTACAATGTAACTGTTCCAGCCGGAACGAACGGGTGTTATATAGCAGGTAATTTTTCTGCTCCTTACCCAAACTGGGGTCATATAGAAATGACCAAAGTAAATGATACACATTACACCCTAACAATCAGCAATGCTACAACTGCAAATGTGTATAAATATTGTAGTGGTCCTGCATGGAGTTATGAGGAAAAAAAGGCAGATTGCACATCTGCTGTAACAGACAGAACTTATAATGCAAATGATGTTGTAGAATGTTGGGCCAGTGTTTGGGTTCCCGCTGCTCCAAAAGTTGATATAAATATTAAGGTAAAATCGCCATGGCCAAATATTAATTTACATTTTTGGGGTGATGCTTCAACAAGCTGGCCTGGAGTAGCTATGACACAAATTAATAACAGTACAATTTATGAATATACTATAAATCAAGTGGCTAACGTAAGTATTATTTTCAATAATGGAAGCGGAACACAAACTGCTAATATCAATAATGTAACTTCGAGTCGTTGTTATGAAGTATTTGACAATGGTTCTTATAATACAGTTGATTGTAATTCACTTTTAATCATTTCTGCAGCTGAATCGCAGGTGAAACCAGCAGTAATTGTCAGTGGTTTAGATTCGCAACTTTCAGTTGAGCTAACAGGAAAAGCAAATGCTTCTGTTTACACACTTCAGGGTGCATTGGTAAACAGTGCAGAATTTGAAAACACTTTTACATTTAGAAATCTGAAAGCAGGAATGTATCTTGTAAACATTAATGGTGAAGTTCACAAAGCACTTGTGAAATAGTATTCTCCATAATTCTATTTTTAAAACCGACATCTTTAAAAAATTGAAGATGTCGGTTTTTTTATAGAAAGAATAAGAAATTCATCAAAGTGTTTCGTATTTTTGCTGTATAATTAAAAAACAAGTAAAAATGAAACAAATTATTAACACTACTAATGCTCCGGCGGCAATAGGACCTTACAGTCAGGCTGTTCTCGCCAACGGTTTGTTATTTATTTCAGGTCAATTACCCATTAATCCGGAAATCGGTAAAATTGAAACTTCGGATATTGAAAATCAAACTGAGCAGGTTTTTGCCAATATAAATGCCATTCTTAACGAAGCCGGATTTACTTTTTCGGATGTGGTAAAATCAACTGTTTTTTTATCGGAAATCAATAATTTTGCCGGCATGAATGAAGTTTACAAAAAATATTATCAATCGGAATGTCCTGCTCGTTCGGCTTTTGCGGTGAAAGACCTTCCATTGGGTGCTTTGGTTGAAATTGAAACTATAGCTGCCAAATAATTTTGGTTTTTCGTAAAAAAAGAGAGGATGTTTGAAACGTCCTCTCTTTTTTTATCTTTTCCAAAGTTCAAAAACTTTGGAAAAGATTCTTGGATTAAAATCTATTTTACAATAACTTTAGCAGTGAAGTTATTAATTTTTACAATATAAGCACCTGAATTAACTTTGAAGTTATTTGCGTTTTCCAGATTCAACTGACGACCTGTAACATCGAAAATTCCGATTTTTTCGTTTCCTGTAATATTTGGAAGATAAATCACACCTTTTCCCGAAATCACAATATATTCGGCATTTATAATGTCTTTAACAGCTGTGTGTTCTTCAGAATATGCCTCTTCGAGTTCGGAAATTACATTGCCAACATTCAGTTTATCAACCATAATTTCCATATCAGTTAGCGCACGATTGTATAGGCGGAAATCATAAACTTTCGTTTTACGAAGATAAACATCAGTTGTGTAGTTCGAACGTCCAATCCAGTTATACATAGTACCCATCCTACCCGATTTCGGTAAAGTGTTTACAGGAAGATTGGTTATATCAGAAGTCTGGAATGGAGTTCCATCGATATAAACAGTTCCGGATGTGCCATTCTGAACATAGAAGAAATGATGCCAGCTACCTTGCAACGCAGGCGATGCAACACTAACAGCCTGATTTCCTGATGCAGCAGTGTAGTATTGAGGTGTTATACTTAAGCTTTGTTCTTTTAAACTACCGATAATATAACCACTTTGATCAGACATGGCATTTTGAGTATTCGATAACGTGAAAAGGAAATTTCCTGCGTTTGAAAGCTGGTCATAAGATTCATCAATCCGATAATATGCACCAATAGAGTAATCGGAAAGATTGTACATAAGTTTTCCGATTTCTGCTCCCATATCGAAGTAACCGATGCTGTCGCCAAGTTCAAGTACGTTGAATTTTTTAGTTAATCCCATAGAATGAACTTTAGCACCACTTTTTATAGTGCCTTTAAATCCTTTTTCAGCAACATCTGTTACAACACTATCATTTACAATTGAAAAATCGTAACGAACAAGCAAATCGCTATTGAATTGCGAACCGGGATTTTCGATTACTGTTGCGATAAAATCTTTACTAATGCTTTGTCCGTTTTTCAACATGTTAGCTGTTAGCGTTACCTTATATGGAAAATAATCTGGACGTGTTACTTTACCTGCATTGGTAATAAGCGCCGTATTCGATGATTTCCAAGAAATTATGATACTTGGATCGTTTTTCCCTTTCACCGGAAGCTCAATATCGGATTCTACAGCTGAAAGATTAGCAAGTGAAAGATTATCGGCTTCAGTTTGTAATTCGGGTGTTTTATAGTCAGGATTCTCTATATAAGCATTGTTTAATTTATCGATGGTTTGTGGCACTCCGAACAACAAAATAATATCCTCGGATGTAATTGGGATACTTAGGATTTGGAAATCGTACAGTAAAGTTTGTTGTAAGTAAGCATCCGAAGCCCATCCTGAACGACCTAACCAGTTACACAAAGTACCATTCAGATGATCTTTAGCAAGAGCTTCTGAAGGAGTTGGCATATTTGTGTTTTGTCCAACCTGAATTCCATCGACATAAACGGTTCCAACAGTTCCATTCTGACTGAAAGCAAAGTGATGCCAACTACCTTTCTCGGCAGGAACTCCGGCACTTGCAGCAATACTTGGTGATCCGGCGGCAGAAATTCCGGCTGCTTGTGCATTTAATCTGCCGTACATAAATCCGTTAACATCCGTCCCTACTTTATCTGAATTACTGAAATTCCAGTAATAATTTCCGCCGGCTGTAAGATTGGCGTATTCTTCGTTGACACGGAAAAATCCCATCATGCTAAAATCGTTAAGCGATACGATAGCTTCACCAATTTCTTTGCCCATATCAAAATAGCCAGATCCGTTTCCGAGATCCAGTACATTGATTTTTTCGGTATTCCCTATAGTCCTAATTCTGGCTTCGTTCATCAGTTTACCTTTAAATCCACTCAAATTATCGTAAACCCGTAGTGTATCGTTTTCGAATAGAATTTTCTCAGTGTTAAAATCCCATTGTGCAAGTAGTTCAGGTGTTCCTTCAACTCCCAACACTTTAGCTTTAAATTCCTTTTGTAAGCTAAACACCGAGCTACCAACTGTTTGCGAAAGTGTAGCTATGAGTTTAACATTTACATCCCATTTTGCAGGACGGGTAACTTTACCTTGCTCATTTATTATCTGAGGTTTAGTTGAAGCCCAACTTACTGTAACACCTTTAGAGCCTAATGTTGTAGGAAGTGTTAAATCTGAGGTTACTGCTGATAAATCACCCAAATTCAGGTTTGTTGCCTGTGTGTTTAGCTCTGCCATTCCATTGAGAGTAACAATATCTTGTGTAGTAAGGGCACGATCATAAAACCTTACATCATCAATTGCTCCATTAAATCCATTCGCATCTTGCCCCCATCTTGAAACACCCAAAATATTGTTGTTGGTTGCAGTTCCAAGCATTGATGGATTATAAGGGAAAGTATTTGAAGTACCTACCTGAGCGCCATTCAAATACAACTTTACAGTTGCAGTGCTCGAAAGTTCATTCCAATCTAATGTAAGAGCTACGTGCGCCCATGCATTCAACGGAATTTTGCTTGTGGCATCTACATTAACACCTACAGCTGCAGCAGTTCTGTATCTGAGTCGCATATTGGTATTGTCTCCCGAAGCACTTGGTATAAATGCCAGAAAATCGTTGGTACCATCAATTCCATTTCCCAAATCGAAAAAGCGGGTTGCATTTTTCAAAGCAGAGAATTTTACCCAAGCAGCAAAGGTAAAAGACTTGAGATTAGCAGTAAAGTTTTCAGGCAGTTGAATTAAGTCTGCTTTTAGCATCATGTTTGCTCCCTGTCCGTTATAACCTTCAACTATACTTGTTCCGCCCACAATTGAAGCAACATTTCCTTTGCCTGAAATGTCAGGGACAAGGGTTCCGTCAACTGATTCAAAATCGTAATGGATTATAAGTCCACTGGATATGTCCTGTGCTTTTACTGTGGTAAACAATAAGATGCTTAGACAAATAGTGAATAGTTTTCTTAAATTGTAGTAGTTTTTCTTTTTCATGATATCTTTGTTTTAAAAATTATATTTTCATATATAAACTATATTTCTACAAAATTATATTGAAACCTTTTATTGCAGGGTTAAAATTATGTCAAAATTCACAACAAAATATTTTCTTCAGATCAATATTTTCTTACTAACTAAATTAAATTCGTTGAAAACAAATAAATGAGTAAATTGCAAAGAAATATTTTTGACAAATATATAAGAAATCAGCAGTTTTGATATCAAAGTCGGTGAAATATTAAAAAAGTCATCTTCTTCTATTTTGAACTGATTTTACACCGTAATATACACCGGTCATTATAATTTTGCAAAACATTTTGGTAACTAAAATTAAAGTGCCATTTTGTTATCTACAACTAATAATTTAATCAACATGAAAACATTAACTAAAATAGTATTCTGCACCATATTTTTTTTATCAGTTTCTCTTCAGGCACAGAATCCGCGAACAACAATAACACCAGGTGCAGGTGAATCAACTGTTACTTCCTATACAGACAAAGAAGTTATTATGAATTTTAACACAAAAATTCATATTACTGCAGTTAATGCCAAAACAGCATTAGTAAATTCTGTTATTCAACTAAATAATAACGATGCATGGATATATTTTGATAATATTCGCCCGCAAATTGTCATTGACTCATTGCTCAAATACTTCACTATAAATAGTAGTACAGCCGTAAATGGCACAAATGCACGTGTTTCAATTTACAGGCATGGAGCGGTTGTGATTCCTCATTCACCACAATTTCAGGCTTTAAAGGTTTTTTCCGGTCAGAATTATACGGGAGACTCTACTTCTTATTCACTTTTTACTTTTAATACTAATCTGGGTGGTTTCGATAATAAGATACGCTCGTTCAGGTTAAAAAGAGGTTATATGGCAACGCTGGCAACAGCTTCAGATGGAACTGGATACAGTCGTGTATTTATTGCTGACAATGCAGATAAGGAATTTGCAGTTATGCCCGATTTACTCGATAAAAAAGTGTCGTTTATCAGGGTTGTACGCTGGGATTGGCCTTCGAAAAAAGGTTGGGCAGGTAGCGATTTTAATCAATACACTAAAACACAATCGACATGGCGATACGACTGGAGCGCAGGAGGAAATACAAGTAATTATGTTCAATATGTACCGATTAAGCAAAATGCAGGCTGGCCGGGCTGGTCAGAAATTAGCAATAAACAAAATGTAAGCCATGTGCTTGGTTTTAACGAGCCCGATCAAGCCGATCAATCAAATATGAAATTTCAAACGATGATTGACATGTGGCCTGATTATATGCGTACAGGACTTAGAATTGGTTCACCTGCTTTTGCCAACCCATGGAATGGAGCGAATGGAGGAACGTTATTCGATTTTATCAAGAAATGTGAAGATTTAAATTACCGTGTCGATTTTGTTGCGTTACACTGCTATTGGGGTGGAAAATCGCCGCAAAACTGGTACAACGATTTGAAAAGTATTTATCAGCAGGTAAAACGTCCGTTGTGGATTACCGAATGGAATAACGGCGCCAACTGGACAACGGAAACATGGCCAACATCTGACAAATCTCTTTCGGCTGCCAATGCTTCAAAACAGCTAAATGATATAAAAGGAATTTTAAATGTGCTCGATACTGCATCGTTTATCGAGCGTTATTCGATATATAACTGGGTACAGGATTGCCGCGCAATGGTACTTGCTGACACTTTAACTCCTGCCGGGAAATATTATGCTGCCAATAAACCCGGATTAGCTTTTAACAGCAAATATGAAGTTATTCCCGGTTTCACCTTTGGAAATCCATCGCTCAACATATCTTTTGGGGCAAAAAACATAACACTTACCGAAAGCGACCAAAATGCCGAAATGTTTGAAGGAATGATAATTGAAAAAAATGTTGATGACAAAGGTTGGCAGGAACTTTACAATAGCAATAATACTTCGCGCTCAGTTACTGACACTTTTGATGTAATATTTGGAAGAAAATTTCGGTATAGAGTGAAAGCGCGTTTGCCTAACAATGTACTAACAGCTTACTCATATGAAACAGGATATGATTTTACTGACAATTCAGATATTCAATGTGGAAAACTATCGTACAACAATGTGGGATGGAATGGCGTGTTTTTTGGAAAATCTTATACGGCAATTCCAACTATTATTTTAGGTGCACCAACAAATTCCAACACTAATGTGCTGATGAGCCCAAGAGTAAGACTAATAAATTCTTCTACCCGATTTAATGTTCAATTAGCGCCATGGGCTTATCAAAATGTTACAACTATATCAAAAGAAGAAACTTTACCCTATCTTGCCATGCCTACCGGAACATATAATTTTGGCGGGTTAAAAGCTATAGCCGGGCGCAATACAGCTAATGGTACTACATGGACTACAGTAACTTTCCCCGAAGCTTTCGATACCATTCCTATTGTTTTTGCTACTCAATTGCTTGCAACAAGCACAAATGCTACTACTGCCCGTGTAAGAAATGTAACGAACACCAGTTTTCAACTCAGGATTCAAAAAGAAGCTACTGTAACCACAGTTCCGGGTTCCGAAACTGTTTCGTACTTTGCAATTGCTCCTGGTGTTGGAATGATGGATGGAAGAAAGGTAGTGGTTGGTAGAACTGCGAATAACTTTATTAGTCCTACACAGTATAAAACTATAATGTTTAACGACAGTATTGATAATCCGATTTTTTATGGACAACTCCAAACCTGCAACGACGATACGATAACAGCTGTTTTACGCACATTTTCCATTTCTTCAAAATATGCGACAGTAATCAAGCAACGCGAACGTTCACAGGGAGTTACTGCCGCGCAAACCGAAAGTGCAGGTTGGATGATAGTTGATCCCAAAAGTATTCCATCAGGAGTAAAAAACAATCAAACGGGTACGCTTCAAATCTATCCTAATCCAGTAAGAAATTTATTGCATATACTAAATCCCCCGACATCGACACTTAATATAGATATTTATAACCTTTCAGGTATGATAGTTCGAAAACATGAAAATGTAACCGGAACAATTGATTTAGGAGATTTATCACCCGGTTATTATATCCTGAAGGATAATACCGGAGGATCATTTAAATTCGTAAAATTGTAATTTTTTCAACATAACAAAAATATGAAAATAACTTTCAGAAGTTCATTTCGCAAGCTGTTATTTTTCTTAGTACTTGCATTATCGGGTACGTTATTCTTTACAGCCTGTGATATTTATGACTTAGATAACAAGGAGCCTGATTGGCTTGGCAGCAGTATTTACGAATATTTGGAAAAAGATAGTGCAACTTTTTCAATCACGGTTAAGTTAATCGATGATCTCCAATACGATGAAGTATTGAAACTAACAGGCAGTAAAACTCTTTTTGTTGCCACCGACAGCGCCTATAACGAATTTTTCAAAAACAATACCTGGGGTGTGAGTCGTTATGATCAACTTTCGGCTGCACAGAAAAAAATTCTGTTGTTTTACCCAATGGTAAACAACAGTTATACCATGGATGTTTTTTCGAACTTCAACAGTGGAGGAAATTTGTATGAAGGAACTGCCATGCGCAGACATACCGCACTAAGTATTATTGACTCTGTTCCTTTTGTACATGGCGATAATTTGCCAGTTAGCAAATATTGGGCACCGCATAAAAACAAGGGTTTATGGCTTATAAGCGATTTACCTGTTGGTACTGAAAATCCTAATAATCTGATACCGATGGTATTTTTTACCAACGATTTTCTGAGAAAATTCTCGCTTACTGCGGAGGATTTTTCTATACTTACCGGAGGACTAACCCGCAAACCCGAAGATGTTCACCTTTTTAATACAAGATTGATTAAAACAGATATAGTTTGTAAAAATGGTTATATTAATGTGCTTGATAAAGTTTTAGTACCCCCAATGAATATGGCACAATTTATCACAACCAATCCATCTACAAAAATATTCTCGAAATTACTTGATCGTTTCTGTGCTCCTTACATTGACGAGCCCAGCACTTTGCTTTACAGGCAAATTCACAAGGGGTTTAACGATACTTTGTATGCAAAAGTTTATTTTTCAAGTATTGGTGGCTATAAAAAGTATCCACAGGGAGGCAAACCCACCGGCGCAGACATTACAAATTTACTGTCATATAACCCTGGTTGGAACTCGCTGAATACAGGCGCATTACAATCGGATATGGCTGCAATGTTTGTTCCCTCCGATGAAGCGATGACTGCTTATTTCAACAGTGGAGTAGGTGAAATTCTTCGTAGTCGTTATAAAACATGGGATTCAGTACCTGACAATATTATATTGCCTTTTATCAAACAGCACATGCGAACTTCAGTGGTTGAATCAGTACCAAGTAAGTTCGAAAAAATGGTTGATGCCGAAAATTATCGTTTACCTGTATTACGCAGTCACATTGATAAGGTTTACACTGGTGTGAACGGTCAGGTATATGTTACCAACGAAGTTTATCCTCCGGTTGCCTACATATCAGTTTACAGCCCTGTACTGTTAAGTGAAAATTCACAAATTATGAATTGGGCGATAAATATTTCGGAAACGAGTGTTGATGGAACAAAATTCGCTTTTTATCAGCTTTACCTAAATTCACCGGTAAGTACATATAGCTTGTTTATACCAACCGATGAATTTTTCAGCAATTATCTCGACCCAATTGCCTGGGGACAAAATGTGAAAGCTGCTCTTAAGTTTTGGTACGATAAAAAAATTGCTACTCCTACAGTAAAAGCTACAGTTTATAAAATTGACCCGGTAACCGGAACTTTTGACCCTGCCACCGATTCAATTGATGTTATTACAAGTGCTACATTTCTTAAAAACAGACTTTGGAGCATACTTGACAGCCATATTGTTGTAGGAAATGTTGAATCAGGAAGTGATTATTACATTACCAAGGCCAATGATATAATCAGAATTAAAGGACGTGGTACTTCGATGACTGTTGAGGGAGGTGGAGATATAAATAATGGTACTAAATGCAAAGTAAGCAGAAAATTCGAACAGTATAACGGAAACACTTATTTTATTGATAAACCTATACGTACCGCCCTATCATCGGTATATAAAAAATTAAGTGAAACTCCTGAATTTAAAGCATTCTTTGATTTGTTGAATGGTGTACCTGACACTTGTGTGCAACAAATTTTCGCACAACAGGGTGTCGATTTCCGTGTAAAATTCTTTAATGCTTATCGTTATACTGTTTATGTTCCCACTAACGAAAAAATTGAAGCAGCCATCGCCGACAAAAAAATTAAGTCATGGGAAGAAATTTATGCAATCAAAGATAAAATGCAACAGTATTATGAAATTCAGAAAATGATTCGTCTCCTCAAATACCATTTTCAGGATGATGCAGTATTTACTACTCAGGTGGTAAACGATCGCTACCAGTCGGCTACAATTAAAACCGATAATGTGGTTACACATTTCGGAACAGGGAGAAATAAGTATTATAAGATAGCAGTCTCGGGCAATGGAAATACGCTTACGCTAACAACTGATACTCCAAAGGATAAAAGTCAGATTACTGCTAAGGTAATAAAATCAAACGGATTGTATGATTTGATTGCCAAGGATTACATTTTTGCCAAATTGCCCACGCTGTATAAAAATGTTGATGGTTCAGGACCCGCAGCCGGTACTGCTTTCAATACTTCACTTGTTACAACTTCAGCATCGGCGGTTATTCACCAAATTGATAACATATTACTGTTCGAATAATGATGAAAAAATATATGAATTCAAAGCTAACCTGTATTATTCTGATACTTGCAATTTTGATTTCTGGTGGCATGAAAGCACAAACCCGAACCGATAATTTTATTGTTCAGGGTGTAGTTACTTCTGGCACCGATGGCGATGCATTAATCGGTGTAAATGTGTCGGAAATAGATGTAAATAATCGTGTGGTAAACGGTACAGTTACCGACTTCAATGGTCGTTATGTGTTAAAACTGAAAGACCCTAATAACAGATTAATAATTAGTTATGTAGGATTCATCAGACAAACTAAAAACATTGAAGGTAAAAAAACGATTAATATCGTACTGATAGAAAATGTACAAAACATTAAAGCCGTTGAAGTTACTGCCACAAGACGGATGTCTCAGGGAGGATTCAATATCCCTACACGTGAGATTTCCACTGCAATGCAAACGCTCGATACCAAGGAAATTGAAGGACTACAGGTTGCTTCTATCGACGATGCATTACAGGGGCGTATTGCCGGGCTTGACATTGTAGCAACATCGGGCGACCCGGGAAGCGGAACATCGATGCGTATCCGTGGAGTAACATCAATTACCGGAAGCAGCGAACCGCTTATTGTAGTAAATGGTGTTCCTTTCGAAGCGCAAATTGATCCTTTAATAGATTTCGCAAGCGCTAATGCTGAACAATTTGCTAAGATGCTGAATATTAATCCTGATGATATTCAGGAAATTACAGTATTAAAAGATGCTGCGGCTTCTGCAATTTGGGGCTCTAAAGGGGCTAATGGTGTACTTATGATAACAACAAAAAAGGGTGCTGCCGGACCAACAAGAGTTGAATATACCTACAGATATACAGGAACAGTTCAGCCACGTGGATTGAAAATGCTGACCGGACCCGATTTTACTATGTTGATGAAACAATCGTATTTCAATGTAGCTCAAAATGAGAATGCCAATAATATAAATGAATATAATTACGATAGGAACTTCCCCGATTATGAGAATTTCAACAACAATACTGACTGGGTTAAAGAAGTAACTCAAATTGGAAATATTCAGGATCATTATCTTACACTTTCAGGTGGCGGAGAGCGTGCGAACTTTCGTGTTTCAGCAGGATATTATAATCAAAAAGGAACTGTTATCGGACAAATGTTAAACCGATTTTCATCGAGAGCATATTTGGAGTATTCAGTATCAGATCGTATTAAGTTTATAACTGAGTTTTCGCTCACCAATACCGTAAACGACAGAAATTACGATAACCTGCTTGGTATAGCCTATCGGAAAATGCCAAATGTCAGTGTATATGCACAAGATACACAAGGTACTAATACCTCAGCTTATTATAATATTTCTCGTAATTCATCACTACATGCCGATCAACGCAATCTGCGTAATCCTGTGGCTTTGGCTTATTTAGCTACTAACCGATTGAATACACTGCGTATTTTACCAACTTTCAGGCTCCAATACGATTTACTCGATCCTCAAAAGCAAATGTTACGTTATCAAATGTATGTTTCGTTTGATATAAACAATAATAGAACAACACGATTCCTGCCTCAGGAGGTTTCGAATTTATACTGGAACAATGAAAATGTCAATCGTGCTGAGAATTCCGACAGTGAAAGCGTTACAATTTATTCGGATCAAAACATAGCATGGCAACCAAAATTCGAAAATAAAGATCATAGCCTCCTGCTTTACGGTTCATTTCAGATAAACGTAGGAAATTCTGCTGGTCAAAGCGCTGTATCGTATTCTATTCCATCCGCTATTGCTATTGACCCTACTGCCGATGCTTATTTACTCGGTTCGGGAACTGCTTATTCATCTTGGCGTTCGATGGCAGTTATGGGACGTGCTCATTATAGCTACAAAGGACGTTATGTTATAAGCTCAACACTTCGCAGAGATGGTAGTACAAAATTTGGCGCAGGAAATAAATTCGGAAATTTTCCCGGAATTTCCCTTAAATGGATTATCTCTGATGAGCCATTTATGGAAAATCAGAAAAAATGGTTGAGTTTGCTTGCCATTCGTCCGGCATGGGGTATAAGCGGTAACCAACCCGGCGAAGAATACCTGCATTTCAGTCGCTATGTAACTTATGGCAATTATATTGATATGTCAGCTATCAGACCTGACAGTCCGCAACTTAAAAGTTTAAAGTGGGAAACGACATCATCGTTCAACTATGGTCTTGATTTGGGTTTGTTCGACGACAAATATATATTCGACCTGAACTTCTATAACAAACGTACGGTTGATTTACTGTTTCGAAATGTAGCAATTGCCACTTCATCTGGTTTTGGAAGTTTATCGTATATAAACGGTGGAACTATGGACAACGATGGTTGGGAATTGAACTTCTATGCAAACAGATTTATCAAAACGAAAGATTTCAGCATGGATTTCAGATTTAACTTATCGAATTACAAAAACACGCTTATCGATTTAAATCAAAGTATTTTAGATAGTTACAATCAGGATTTTAATTATTCAAATGGATCTTATCTAACGCGTGTTCAAAAAGGGAATTCATTTGGTTCAATTTATGGTTTCAAATATAAAGGTGTTTATCAATGGGATGAATACAGTACCGAACACACTAATGCTCCAGTGGCAAAAGATGCCAATGAAGTTGTGATTACTGATCAGGAAGGAAATCCTAAACCCATGTATTTTAACTATTACGGTAAAGGCGGAGGTAATCCTTACAAGTTCCGTGGTGGCGATGCTATTTATGAAGATGTTAACCACGATGGAAGTATCGATGAGTTGGATATTGTTTACTTAGGCAACTCCAATCCAAAAATTAATGGTGGTTTTGGCCCTACTTTCAGGTATAAAACGCTATCGCTTAATATGTTTTTCAACTTCCGTATTGGTAATAAAATTGTAAATATGGCACGTATGAATGCCGAAAATATGTTCTACGATAACAACCAGAGTATTGCAGTGAACTGGCGCTGGCGTAAAGATGGAGATGTTACTGAGATGCCACGTGCTTTGCATCTTTATGGGTATAACTGGCTGGGTAGTGACAGATATGTGGAAGATGGTTCGTTCCTGCGTTTGAAATATGTTACTTTTAATTATTCAGTTCCTTCGGATGTAACAAAAAGGCTAAAATTAAATCGTCTTAATTTTTATCTTACTTTCAACAATGTGTTTGTGCTGTCAAAATATACCGGTGTGGATCCTGAAGTAGGTTATGGTTCGTTAGGTTTAAGTACTGATAACAGTCAGACTCCTCGTTCGAAAGATATGACACTTGGTGTTTCGGTAGGGCTTTAAGATTGAACAAAGAACAAAGAGTATAGACAAAAGACGGCAGACAACGGACGACAGAAAGTGTAAATGAGTTACTGTTTTAATTTTAAAACAGAGAGCTATGTAAACCAGAACTTTACAAACTTTATAAACTAACTTTATAAACAAAAAACTATAGATTAAAGAAACTATATGAAAAGCATAATAAAAATATTAACAATCAGTCTTTTAATACTGAATACTTCCTGTACCGGATGGCTCGATTTAAGACCGGAAAGTAAAATTGTACTCGAAGATTTCTGGATGTCAGAGGAGGATGTTCAGGCAGTGCTTGCTTCATGCTATCGCGGACTTACAGAAGAAGCAGTTATTTACCGTATGATTGTGTGGGGCGAACTTCGTTCGGATAACATGATTGAAGGAAGCGGTTTCCCAAACGAAAGATATCCTATGAAACGAATTCTTGATGGCGACCTGGTTCCAACCAATGCCTATTCACAATGGGGATCGTTTTATTCTGTAATTAATTACTGTAATACAATATTGCATTACGCCCCTTTAGTTCTCGAACGTGACAATAATTTCACCACTGACGATTTAAACAGAGTAAAGGCAGAAGTTTTGACTATAAGGGCTTTATCATATTTTTATTTGGTAAGAGCTTTTAAAGAAGTTCCCTGGGTTGAAAAACCAACAATAGATGATGGCAATGATGGCAAAGACTATCAGGTGCAAAAAAATACTGAACGCACAATTATTGACAACATAATTCGTGATTTAAAAATTGCCCGTCAGTATGCACGAGCCGAATATGGGAATAAAAAATATAACAAAGGTAAAATTACGCTCGATGCTGTCAACGCGCTTCTTGCTGATGTTTACCTTTGGGATGAACAATATCAGAATTGCATCGAAAGTTGTAATCAGGTGCTTGGAAATACAAAACTAAAACTTGTAAATCAAGCTTTAGCTTATAGTCAGGTATTTTATTTTGGCAATTCCGATGAGAGTATTTTCGAACTACAGTTTGATGAAGACAACAGAAGAAATAATGCTCTTTTTGAATTGTACGGTTCAAATACACAAAGTTTGGGAGAAGTAAGTTTTCCTGTTCCGCTTGCTTATGATGCGTTTCGTGGACAAACGGGTGCATATTCGCCTTTCAATTATAAACTTTCATCAACTTTTTCAGAAAGTGTTGATGATATCAGAGCAAAAGATGCATTCTGGCAAACTGGTGGTAGTTTTTTCATTTACAAATACGTTGGAAATCCACGCCGCGAGAATGTTGATGGATCGAGTGTTTATTCATTACGTTCAAGTACTCCGAATTGGATTATTTACCGTTTACCGGAAGTTCTATTGATGAAAGCCGAAGCACTTACACAACTTGAGGGAGAGGAAAATCAAAAACAAGCCCTTAAACTTGTAAATCAGGTGTATTTGCGCTCAAACGAATCTGTTGATTCATTACAGTTTGTAAACTATTCAACCAAAGCCGAGATGGAAAGTCTTGTGTTGCGTGAACGTCATCGCGAGTTTCTTTTCGAGGGAAAACGTTGGTTCGATCTTGTACGATATGCCCGTCGCAGTGGTAATACATCGATATTGAACGATTTTGTTGATCATAAGTCAACAGGTAACACAGTTTCGTTGGGAGCACCTGTGCTCGATGCCATGTATATGCCAATTGCCAAATCTGAATTGTCGGCAAATCCAAACCTGGAACAAAATCTCTATTACAAGGAATCAGGTGAAACTTCAAGCAGATAGTACGCATTAAAAAATTATATAATTACTGAACGATATTTTGCTGATTTTTTAAACTATAGATTTACTGTTACAATTAAATGATGATGATATGATAATTTCCAGAATTAAACATAATGTAAAAATACTGCTTGGTATAAGTTCATTAGCAGTATTTTTAATTGCAATGCCATCATGCGACCCCGATGATGTGGGCGAAAATCTTTATACTTTTAAAGATAGAATGATGGGACAGTATTTGAAAGATACTACAATTTTTACCGAATTTGCCCGCCTGCTCGACACAACAAAAGTTACCGGTTTGCTTAATGCGTATGGCTACTTTACATGTTTTGCACCTACCAACGATGCCATGAATATGTATTATAAAGAAAAAGGCAAAAATTCGCTTAAAGATTTTACTCTTGATTCGTTGAAAATAATTGCATACGATCACATCATTAATGGTTCCGCCCTTTCGTATGTGAATTTTGTAAATGGCCGGCTTCCTGATTTATCGATGAGTGAGAGGTATATTTCAATTTCGTTTACCGATTCAGGTACCACTTATGTTAATCGTACTCCGCTAAAACGGGGAGGGCTGATTTTGAATAAAGATGTGAAAGTTCACAATGGTTACGTACATATTATCGACCGTGTACTTGACCCAACCCGTGCAGGTATTGTAGAAGCCATAGCTAAAGACAAACGTTTTTCATTATTCTACAATGCATTGGAAATTACCGGTTTGGCCGATTCATTGCTGAAAGACAAAGATCCCACCTATGATCCTTCTCAATACAAATCGTTGGTTACAGTTACCAAAGATCAGGGACAATGGTTTTATCAGGAAGTTCCACAATCAAGAAAGTATGGATATACTGTACTTATGGAAAGTAATGCAACTTTTAGTGCTAACGGAATTACAGATTTGACAAGTTTGAAAGCGAAAGCTGCTGAAATTTACGATGCAGTTTATCCTGAGGATGCAGGAATTACAGATGTAAAAAATCGGAGAAACTCACTCAACAGATTTATTGCTTATCATATTATTGAAAAGCAATTAAATTACGATAAATTTATCGATGCTTATGATACCAATCACATGCTTAAAACACGTGATATGTTTGAGTATATCGAAACAATGTGTCCCAATACTTTGCTCGAAATAAAAAAGGAAAGAACTTCAAACCGCACTAATCTTATTAACTATATTCGTGAAACAGGACAAGTTATTCAGATAGTAAATGGTAGTTATGATTACGATGCTACAAACGGCGTTTTTCACGAAATTGATGGTATTCTTGCTTATAGTCAGGATGTAGAAAACGAACTTTCAACTAAACGTTTACGGTTCGACTCATCAAGTTTCTTCCCCGAACTTACCAATAACAATATGCGCGGTAGCAGACTAAAACAAAATACCGTAACTGAAATGTATAATGAACCAAGTTTACATTTTCAGTTACCACGAGGGTATATTTCAAGGATTTCATCATCTGATCAAACAGTTGTGGGGTATTTGGCGGGGTATCATAAATTTCAGAATTATGAAGGTGATGAGATTTTTCTGAATGCATCGTCGGGAAAATTATACGATTTCTCAATTATTACTCCTCCCATTCCCGCTGGAATTTACGAAGTACGTTTCGGATATCTTACCAATGGTAAACGCGGGGTAGCTCAACTATATTTCGATGGTATTCCCTGCGGTGTACCTCTAAACCTGAATACTCTGGCAACTGAAAATGGCTGGCAATTACCAGGCTCGATACCCGATGATCCCGGTGGATTTGAGAACGATAAAATGATGCGTAACCAGGGTTATATGAAAGGTCCGGCTAACTATAAAGTAGTAACTCCGGGTTGGACAAGCGGAGAAAATGCCCGTTACAGTAATGCTATTCTCCGCCGTATTCTCGGACAATTCAATTTCCGAACATCAGGTCATCATGTTTTTTCGGTAAAAGGTCTGAGTGGTGGCGAGTTTATGTTCGATTACATGGAGTTTGTACCTACAAGTGCGCTCGAAAGTGAAGATATTTACTAACAATTCTGCAAAAAAAGCAGAATTACATGATTAATGCATAAAAAAATAATTTCAGATAATATGAAACAAACATCAAAGGATTGTTATACAAACTCAGAAATTACTGATAATTGTGGTTTGTTTATGAAAAAACTTCCTGCGACAAAACATCGGTTAGCATTTCGCGTTCCGGCATCGATAGTAAAAAACGGAGGTCTATGGATTTTGTTTGCACTTTTCAGTACTACTTTAATGTTTACATCGTGTAAACAGGAGTGGGATGAACATTATAATGCTGCTCCATCCATAAAAAGCGATTTAAATTTGTACGAATATATTCAATCAAGGACAGAACTATCTGTTTTTGCGCAAATGTTGAAAATAACAGGCTACGATAGTATTTTAAGCAAATCGCAAACATTTACAGTATGGGCGCCTGTTAATCAATCCTTATCAGGAATTGACCTGAACAATGTGCAAAACGTCAGAAAAATTGTTACAAATCATATTGCACGATTTGCACATCCTACAGCTGATGTTATACGTAAATCGAGTAAATTTATTCTTATGAATAACAAGATTCTCGATTTCTCCAAAAATCAGAATAAGTTTGTTTTTGGCGAAAAAGATGTTATCGAGCCGGATATTGCAGTAGCCAATGGTGTAGTACATATTCTTGCTGATTTTGTACCTTATCGCCGTAATTTCTGGGAATTTATAAGCGAAGAAGAAGGTCTCGATTCGCTCCGTAATTTCCTCGTAAGCCTCAACACAAAAACTTTTGATGAGGAAAAAAGTTTTGTCGATGGCATTTTTGTGGACTCAATTTTTAAAGAAACGAATATCGTGATAGATTATCTGGCCAACCTGAAAAGTGAAGATAGTGTTTATACAGCAATATTGCCCGATAATGAGGCATGGAGTGTAGCTTATTCAAAGGCAAGATCCTACTTCAAGACTCTTCCAAAATATGGAGGCGAAACCACTCAAAACAAAAATGCTAAACTTACAATCGTACTTGACTTGTTTTTCCGTGGAAGACTTGAAACACCAATCAATGCAGATACACTCATTTCTACAAACCATACCCGATTTGCATCTCCTGGCAGACTCTTCGAAGGTGCAACACTTACGAAACTTAGTAACGGTTATGCTTATAAAACTTCATCATTGAAAAGTAAGAATACTGAAACATGGCTCAAAGCTCTCAAAGTTGAAGCTGAAAATCTTAGCTACAGGACTTTTGCCAACTTTTCTTTAAGTAATATGTCGAGCATTGGTACAGGATTTAATATATCGAGAGGTTATTACTTGTATTGTAACCCTACCACGACGAGCGACCTTGCAAGTATAAATAATATGTTTGTAAAATTTGGTATTCCAAGTACTTATTCAGGAAAATATAATATTTATTGTGTAACAGTACCTGCCATAATCACTAACCCAACCGATTTGAAGCCCAATAAATTACGCTATTTCCTTTCGTTTATGAATGCAACAGGTGCGTTGGTTAGCGACCAGCCTGTAAACGCGAACAACGAAGTAGTACTGACAAACGCGAGTGAAACTCAGAAAATTACAATGGCAAATATGTTTACAACCAACCCAAACAAGGTTGACACGATGTTGGTGGTTAAAAATTATAGTTTTGAATATGCCGATATTTACAGCGATGGTATTACACCATATATTCCGGCAGTATCATTGCGTGTAAACAATGCTTCGCGTACAGCGGAAATCCTGAATTTCTCGCGAATATTGCGCCTCGATTGTATCATTTTAAAACCAGTAGAAGAATAATGTATTTTA
Source organism: uncultured Paludibacter sp. (assembly GCA_964405245.1). GTDB lineage: Bacteria > Bacteroidota > Bacteroidia > Bacteroidales > Paludibacteraceae > Paludibacter. Next base: position 12,511 of record CAYONE010000012.1, on the reverse strand, counting down.
ACCAGTTAAATCAATCACTTGGAAAGAAAAATGAGAAAGAAAAATCAAAATAAAATGCCGTATAAAATGAGCAATAAATCCGGAATCAGCATATTCATTATTTCAATTGTTTTTTTTGCTTTGAATATTCTGCAACTTAATGCCCAAAATTCAGGTAAAACTATTTCGGGTTTGGTAATTGACGCAGTAACTAAAAAACCGATTGCCGCAGCTAAAATTTCTGTTCCTCTGAAAAATTTATCGGCTGTAACCGACGAGAATGGAAAATTTGAACTTGTGAATGTATCGGGAACCGATGTTTTACAGGTTTCCGCATTCGATTTCAATATGCGTGAAGTTGCATTACGGGGCGTTGATAAAATTACCATCGAACTTTTTTCAGAATGGTTTTCAAATTATTACAGCACGGTAAATGGAATAACAGGTAAAATTGATAATTCAGCAACAGTAAACTCACTTGTAACAAAAACTGATGTGGCTGGAGCTGCAAATTTGTCGATAGACGAAACCTATCAGCAGCTTTTTGGAGGAAATGCACGCAGTATAACCCGTTCGGGAACTCCGGGTGTAGGTTCTTCAGTGTTTATCAGGGGAATAAATTCGCTTAATGGTGGAGCTCAACCGTTGTATGTAGTCGATGGTGTAATCTGGAATAGCATGTACGATACTGAATCCATTCACAAAGGTTTTTATTATAATCCGCTTTCAAATATTGACATTAACGATATTCAGAATATTTCAGTCTTAAAAGATGGAACTTCACTGTATGGAAGCAAAGGAGCCAATGGTGTAATTATTATCAACACACGTCGTTCAACTTCCGAGGTAACAAAAATCAGCCTGAATATCCTCAATAGTTTGACTGAAGCTCCCGGAAGCCTGCCTATGATGCAGGCTGAAGATTTCAGAATTTATGCAGCTGATGTACTTGGCACAAAAGGAGTTCCACGTAACGATATTTCATCGTACGGATTTCTGAATGTAACTCCCGGAACTGATGGTTACAATATCTATCATAATAATACGAACTGGAATAACCTGATTTATAACCGCGCACTTAGCAGCAGTTATTTGATTAACGTAGATGGTGGCGATGATAAAGCGAAATATTATTTCTCAATCGGTCTTACTTCGGGCAATGAGCCTGTAAAAACTACGTCATTTCAACGTATCAATGCCCGTATAAATGCCGATATTAAAATGACTAATAGTTTTGATGTAGGTTTGAATATCGGATTCTCGCGTGTTGAACGTAGTTTGCTCGACGATGGCATAAGTAACTATACTTCGCCACGATGGATTTCAACAGTAAAAGCTCCGTTTTTGAGTCCATATTCACATACTTCTGAGGGAGGAATTACCAAAAACTTTGCTTATTCTGATGATTTTGAAGTAAGTTCGCCACTTGGTTTAATTCAATGGTCAATAAATAAGTTGAGAAATTACAGGTTTAATATTGGATTAGCGCCTGTTTTCCGATTTGGCAATGGCTTTACTGCGAGCGCCTTGATTGATTATAATTTACATAAAGACATCGAACGTCATTTTGTACCAATGTATTTTACCGCGCCCCGTTATCTCGAAGATAAAGGATATTCCTATAACCAGATATCCAATCAGGTAATTCGCAACATTGCTTTATTTACCGATGTGCGTCTTACCTGGGATAAAAAAATTGATGCGTTGAGTAAAGTGAAGGCAATGTATGGATTCAGATTTATTAATAATACTTATGAATCAGATTATGTAGAAGAACATAATTCAGGATTTAACAGTAATACAACTATTACAGGAAATTACTCGTATAAATCAGTTGCTGGTGTAAATGCCGAAACCCGTTCACTATCACATTATTTGAATGCAGATTATGAATATGACAAACGTTTCTTTGTAAACGCAGTTGTTTCAATGGATGCTTCTTCGCGTTTTGGAAACAGAACCAAAGGCGGAATTAATATGTTTGGCGAAAGTTATGGTATATTTCCCGCGCTCAACGGTAGCTGGCTTGCTTCGTCTGAAGAATTTATGAAAAACCTTGAATTCGTAAGTCTTTTGAAGCTTAAAGCTGGATATGGAATTACCGGTAACGATGGTATTCAGGATTATGAATCGATGGCGTATTTTAAATCGGTACGTTTTTACGATCGCGCTAATGGTTTGGTGATTTCCAACCTTGAAAACAATAAAATTAAGTGGGAAACAACCTTCCGCGCAAATATGGGAGTTGATTTAGGTTTATTTGCCAATCGTGTAAATCTTTCTTTTGATGTATTCTCAGGAACAACCACCGATTTGTTGGTAATTAAAGATTTACCGGTTATTTCAGGCCTTGAAAAATACTGGACCAACGATGGAACGCTTGTTAACAGTGGATATGAATTTTCAGCTAACGCTATACTTCTTAATTTAAAAGCGCTGAAGTGGGAAATTGGTGCAAGCGCAGGACAATACTCCAACCAGATAACTAAACTCAATGTACCTGGCGGACAATACACTACAAAAGTGTTCGATGGCGAAGTGTTAATGGCCGAAGGTCAGCCCGCAGGAGTTTTTTACGGATTTAAAACAAATGGAGTATTTGTAAATGCTGCTGATGCGCAAAATGCCGCGTTAGCAATAAAAAATACCGATGGCTCACTTACCTGGTTTGGAGCAGGCGATATTCATTTTGAAGATATAAATTCAGACGGAATTATTGATGACAAAGATCGTCAGGTAATTGGAAATCCGAATCCTGATTTCTACGGTAATTTAACGAGCAAATGGAACTCCGGTCGTTTTACACTTTCTGCTATTTTTAGCTACTCTTATGGTGGCGATATATATAATTATTATCGCAGTCAACTTGAGTCGGGCAGCGGCTTTATTAACCAAACTACTGCAATGCTAAACAGATGGACAGCCGATGGTCAGATAACCAAACAACCACGTGCTTTTTATGCCGACCCAATGGGAAATGCAAGATTCTCAGATCGCTGGATTGAAGACGGTTCATACCTGCGTTTGAAAAATGTGAAACTATCTTATGATTTGCCTGTGAAAAGTAATTTCCTCGAAGGTTTAAACATTTGGCTTGCAACTGACAATGTGTTTACATTAACGCGTTATCTTGGAGTCGATCCTGAGTTTTCAGCAAAAAGCTCGGTATATTATCAGGGAGTAGATGCAGGGTTAATGCCTCTTACGCGCAGTTATTATCTGGGTATAAAACTTAATCTGTAATTTTAATTTTGTATAAGAAATCAAATCAGAAAATAAGATATGAAACAAATGATAAAAAAATTGTCGGTTGCAGTGTTTGGGCTTTTAATGCTTGGCGGTTGTAATTTACTCGATGTGGACTCTGATCGTCTGGCTTTCCCTGATGATTATAAGCTCGATGGCGCTAACGACTCAACATATTCAATGTTCGCGGTTTTCTCGCAACTGCAAAAACTGGCTGATAGCTATATTTTGTTGGGTGAATTACGTGCCGATTTGCTCGATTTAGCTGATGATGCGGATATTAATCTCAGAAAAATTAGCGAATTAAACATCGATGAAAATAATCCTTATCTATGTAAAGAAAAAGATTATTATGCAGTTATAAATAATTGTAATTATATTATTAATACCGTAGATACTACCGTTGAAAGAGGTACAATTAAGGTAAATAAAAAAGTTTTTGCTGCCGCCAAAGCCATTCGTGCGTGGACTTATATGCAATTGGCGCTTAACTATGGCAAGGCATCATATATCGAAAAACCAATTCTTACCGTTGCCGATGCTGAGCGAACTGATTATCCCGTTTATGATATTCAACAACTTGCTCCGGTGTTAATTGCTGATTTACTGCCTGTTAAAGGCATTATTCCTCCAAGTATAGGTTCGCTGGGAGTTTATAACACAACAAAATCATTTTTCCCCGTGAGTTTCCTTTTAGGCGATCTTTATCTTTGGACAAGTCAGTACGAGCAAGCGGCAATTGAATATCGTAGTTTAATGATTTCAGAAAAATATTTAATAACAAATACATACCGATCAACTCTCGAAGTTGTAAACAATACTTTTACCGGAAGATATACCAGTAATCCGAACTGGGGTAATTTGTTTTTGCCAAATTCAAACGAGTATATTTCACGTATAGCAACATCAAATCAATATGCACATTATACCGATCTTGATTCACTCAACGTGCAAAGGCATTTTAAACCTTCGGAATTTGCTTTGAAAAACTGGAACTCACAGCGATATGTGCAAACACCAACGCTTGATACTTTAGTGGATTTACGCAAATATCCATCTGTTGCTTTTGTAGAAAAATACAGATATAGCGAAACCGGCTATATGTTTAGTTATGGAGACGATGAAGGCGCCCCAAATTCAATTTACAAATGGGTGGTAATGAATCCTCTGAATTATAATATTAAGCAAGTGTTGCCATATCGTGTAGCTTTATTATATTTACGTTATGCCGAAGCCGTAAACCGTTTGGGAAAACCAAATACAGCTATGGCAGTATTGAAAAACGGACTGAATAAAGCCTCATTATCAAGCCGAAGAATAATTCCAGCAAAGGAAATGAACCGTCAAATAACTCAAACAATAATAAAATCAAAGTTAAATCCAACAGTTGACTCAATCAAATACGATACAACTTACGTTGCGCCGGCATATATGGATTTTACGGATGCACTTTTTGATGGAAATATTGGTATTCGTATGCGAAGTTTAGGAAATGCAAATGTGGATACTACTTATTTTGTACTTCCAAAATACTCAACAAACGATTCGCTTGTAAATTATATGGAGGATTTAATTGTAAATGAATTAGCGCTCGAAACTGCATTCGAAGGAAATCGTTTCCACGACTTAATGCGTGTAGCAATCCGTAGAAACAACAATGCATATCTGGCTGACAAGGTAGCTGCTAAGCACAAGAATAACAGCGCTGCGATAAAGCAAAAATTATTAGTTACAAACAACTGGTTTATAAAAAAATAATTTTCTCAAGATAAATATAAATCTTTCAAATAAATATACCCCAAAAGTTATTTACTAACTTTTGGGGTATATTTATTTGAAAATATTTAAGAAAATATGAAGTGATGAATATTTTAGAGTTTTGTTATTCGATAGATAGTCGGATCACATCAAAAGAATGTGAAATAATTATTAAATAATAAATAATTTAAAATGTCTAAATTAATGTATATATCTCATTTTCTGCTATTAATATATTATTAATATATTTACATATATAGTATATATTGTATATAACAAAATAATACTTTACATTTGCAACTCTAAAATTTATGGCGACAAAGCACACAATTATTATCAGAGATAATTAAAAATATATTCGCATCATACCTATGTGTTAGTTTTTCAGTGTTTACAGTAATCGAATATTTATTTAAATGTTAAGGAGTTTTCAATGCAAAAAAACAAGTCTGTCAAGTTTAGTTTAATCTGTTTTAAGTTATGGTAAAGCATTGAATACAAAACCAGAATCCTTTATTCAGTTAATGGTAAGCATTTTTTCAAATTATTCGAAACCAAAAAGCCAAGCCGGAATTTTTCCGATTTGGCTTTTTTAATTATGTGTAAAATTCTTATTTAATCAGGTTTATTGATTCATTAATTTGTTTTTTTTGCTCCGATGGTTTAAATTCGTAATTTTGCAACTCAAAACTCAGAAAACAGATAATGTATTCGTCAAATTATCATAGTCATTGTAATTATTGCGACGGAAGAGGTTCGTTGGAGGATTTCGTTAGATTTGCAATATCGCATAAATTAAAGAAATACGGCTTTTCATCACATGCACCATTAAGTTTTCATACTTCGTGGACAATGAATGCAGATGATTTTGATGATTATTTAAACGAATTTATCCGGCTTAAACAAAAATATAAGCATCATATAGAATTATTTTTAGGACTTGAGGCAGATTACATTGAAGGTTGCTCGGATGTTACATGTCAGTTTTTTAAAAATAATAAATTTGATTATCTGATAAGTTCCGTACATTATCTCGACAAATTAAAAAACGGGAATTACTGGAGTATCGATGGACAATTCAGTAAATTTGATGAAGGACTTACCGAAATGCACAATGGCGATATTAAATCAGCTACAATCAGATTTTTTGAGGTTACATTTCGTATGATTGAAAAAGGTGGTTTCGATATTGTTGGGCATGTTGATAAAATTATGATGCATGCATCAAAGTATCCCGAATTCAGTTTGGGGCACAACTGGTATATTGACTTGATGATGCAAACTCTTGAATTGATAAAGCAAAAAAATCTCCTGCTTGAGATTAATACTAAGTCATTGAAAGAGCATGGATATATTTATCCGCATAAGTATTTTCTTCCACGCATAAAAGAATTGAACATTCCTTTGGTTTTAAGTTCCGATTGTCATTATCCCGATAGAGTTAATATCGGATTCAATGAAACTATAACTGAACTTAAAAATGCAGGTATCGGCGAACTTTACGAAATAGCAGCAGGGAAATGGACTGCTGTAGAAATATAATTATTAAATCTCCATCAGAATTTGTATAAAATAGCAATTATAGGACCTGAATCAACAGGAAAATCGGAACTTGCACATAAACTTGCCGAAATTTATAATGAACCCTGGGTGCCCGAATACGCGAGAGAATATGTTGAAAAATTAAAACGCCCCTATACATATCGCGATATTTGTAAAATTGCACGAAGGCAAATTGAAGAAGAAAACTTTTTCGACACCGAAGTGCAGAAACCGAAAATTGTATTTTTCGACACCGACCTGATAATTACTAAAGTTTGGTTTGAGTACTGTTACAAGCGTATTCCGTTTTTTTTAAAGCAACGAATTAAACATAATAATTTCGATCTATATTTACTTTGTGAGCCGGATTTACCCTGGGAGACTGATCCGGTAAGAGAACATTCAGATGACCGACAGTTTTTTTTCGATTGGTATCGAAAAGAAATTGAACTATTAAAAAAACCTTATGTTATAATTAACGGACAAGGTGAAAACCGAACAATTAATGCGATTAAAGCTATTGAATCAAAGCTTAAATCTTAAAAATTGAAATAGTGCAAATAAAATAAAGAATTAAACTGAGAAATGAATAAAAAAATACTTGATACTATAAAAAAACTTTCGGACACCGAAAGTTTCAAGGATATTTGCCATCAGCAAACACAAAATTTTCCCATGCCATCGGTTGATGTACTTAAAGAAATTGTTCAGCTCACCCGAGCCATACTTTTTCCGGGATATTTTGGCGATGCCGATGTAAATTCGCGCACTATGCTTTATCATATTGGTGTTAATGTCGATCGGTTGCAGATTTTACTGAAAATGCAAATAAAAGCCGGTTTATGTTTCGATAATTCAATGGATGAATCATCGTGTGCCAGACTTGAACAAACAGTTAGTGAAATTGCTTCGGGCTTTATTATGCAACTGCCCGAAATACGTAACAAATTACGTACAGATGTGCTTGCTGCGTACAATGGCGACCCTGCGGCAAAAAGCTTCGGAGAAGTGATTTTTTGCTATCCGAGTATTCGCGCTATCAGTAACTATCGTATTGCGAATGCATTACTGAATTTAGGTGTGCCGCTCATTCCGCGTATCATTACTGAAATGGCGCACTCTGAAACAGGTATTGATATTCATCCCGGAGCTACTATTGGCGAATTTTTCACCATCGACCATGGAACCGGTGTTGTAATTGGTGAAACTGCTATTATTGGTAATAACGTAAAAATGTATCAGGGCGTAACGCTGGGTGCAAAAAGCTTTCCTCTCGACGAAAATGGCAACCCAATTAAAGGAATTCAGCGTCATCCTCACATAGGAAATAACGTTATAATCTATTCAAATTCCACAATTCTTGGAAATATAACAGTGGGCGATGGAGCTGTAATCGGAGGTAATATTTGGGTTGATGCAGATGTGCCTGCAGGGGCTAAATTAGTTCAGAGAAAATAAGGTGATGTTTTTTAATGTGCCAATCGTAGTGAAACGAAGATTCCGCTTGCGGAATGTTCCAATTTGTCGCTTTAATTGTAAATTGTAAATGAATAAATAGTAAATAAATTGAAGGAATACGAATTAATTGCAAAAACTTTCAGTGGATTAGAAGAGGTGCTTGCTACTGAACTTACAAACCTTGGAGCAAACAATATTCAATTGCAGCGTAGGGCCGTGAGCTTTACCGGCGATAAAAGGTTAATGTATAAAGCAAACATACACTTAAGAACAGCCATACGTATATTGAAGCCGATTATGCATTTTAAGGCAGAAAATGCAGACGAAGTATATAATCAGGTTAAAAAAATCAATTGGGGAGATTTTATGGATTTGCGAACTACTTTTGCAATTGACTCTACAGTTTATTCTGAAGAGTTTAAAAACTCCCGTTTTGTAACTTATAGAGTTAAAGATGCCATAGTCGATTGGTTTACCGAACGCTTTGATAAACGGCCATCTGTAAGCGCCGATAAACCTGATTTGCAAATTAACGTGCATATTGCAGGAAATCGTTGTACACTTTCACTCGATAGTTCAGGCGAATCGCTGCACAAACGCGGCTATCGTATGGCACAAAACGAAGCTCCAATTAGCGAAGCATTGGCAGCAGGTATGCTTTTACTTGCAGGCTGGAAAGGCACATCCGATTTCGTTGACCCAATGTGCGGCTCAGGCACATTTCTTATCGAAGCAGCGCTAATTGCACTGAATATTCCTCCCGGAATTTTCCGTCCTGAATTCAGTTTTGAAAAATGGAAGGATTTTGACAAGGAACTTTTCGATGAACTGTATCACGACGACTCAGATGAAAGACCATTCGAGAAAAAAATTTATGGTTTTGATATCTCGCACCGCGCAGTGAAAATTGCTCAGCAAAATGTTAATAGTGCTGGATTGGGAAAATATATAACTGTTTGCCAAAAAGCAATAAAAGATCTTGATGCACCCTCCTCAAATTGTTTAATTGTAACAAATCCACCTTATGGCGAGCGCATTATTTCGTCTGACATATTCGGGATTTATGCCGAGCTTGGTACTACAATGAAACATAAATTTTTAGGATGTACATTTTGGGTAATTAGTTCACACGAAGATTGTTTGGCTAAAATTGGCATGAAACCATCCAAAAGAATTCCACTGTTAAATGGAGCTCTCGAATGTTCGTTTAATAAATACGAAGTATTTGCAGGAAAACGGAAAGAGTTTCTCGGAAATAATGAATCAAGAAATAAACGTGATTGATTTTTTATTGACAATAGTTTGTTAATTCCGAAAAATAACTTACTTTTGTACCCGCTAATGCCCAGATGGCGGAATTGGTAGACGCGCTGGTCTCAAACACCAGTGGATTCACTTCCATGCCGGTTCGATCCCGGCTCTGGGTACGGATAAACCCTCGTATTAATCTGAATATCAGAAAGATACGAGGGTTTTTCATTTGCCTACTGAAACACTACTGAAACATTTTTCTCAACTTTGAATTTTATTGTTTCAGTAATTCATATTTGCACCAAAAACAACGCACAACCTCTCAAAGCACATTCCTTTCTCTGTTTGCCTTTAATTACAGCACATAGTAGTTTGTTAGACTATCTCATTGTAAGTGATCAAAAGGCTCCGTAATGTCCTGAATTGCTATAATTTCATGAATACATCTATCGCCTTTACAATATAGATTGATTTATAATGTCTTTGGTTCAATTACATTCAATCTCCTTTTGATACGTCAGATTTCCTGTTTCGTTATTTGGTACAAGTAAATATTTTTGTGAGCATGAATAATTCAATAGTGGATTATCAAACTCAAAAATATTTTAGCCATGGCCAGACAACTTGGACACGTAAAGTACAAAGGGACGATTGGGGACATTCGTCACTTTAAAATCAAAGGAATGAGCGGAAACTTTGCCGGATTGAACGGTGGAGCTACTGTAGAACAAATCAAGAACGGTGCATCGTTCGTGAGAACTCGTGAAAATATGAATGAATTTGCAGGCTGTGCAATAGTAGGCAAAGCAATTCGCGCAGGACAGGCACAATTAATGAAAACCATGAGCGACCCTCAGTTCACCGGGCGTTTGACTGGTATCATTAAAAAAATCAATCTGGAAGATCAATCAGAAGCTCGTGGTGTACGTGGAATTTTGATTACTGCTGTTCCTCAGCATTTAATTGGATTGAACTTCAACCGCAACAACACTGTGGAAGGCTCCTTTACCGGAGATCTTGAAACCGTAGCTACTGCTGACCGCAATAGTGTAACGCTGACTGTAGAAGCATTTGAAACGCTCAAACAGCTAAATGCACCTTCCGGAGCAACACACTTCCGTTTCGTGAACTCTATTTCTGTAATCTCTGATTATGCTTATAATGCTTTGACTAAGGTTTACGAACCTATCGAACCGGCATTAAATCAACTTTCAAAGGTTGTGTATTCAGATTACATTGAAATCGCTCCTGGTACAACTCCCGAAGTTTCGGTAATTAGTGCACTAAATGGAGCTCCCACCATGACCGAAAACGTAAGTTTGTTGAGTTGTGTCGGAATTGAGTTCTATCAAAAAGTAGGTACTGAATATTTTGTATTCTCTGTAGGAAATAGCATGAAAATCAAAAATGTATTTTGATTAAATGCCCGAATTTAGTATTGAAGCTCCACTGGAAAGTGGGGCTTTTTTTGCGCCCACTCGTATTTATAGATTTTTTCTATTGGGTGGGCTTATGGTAGGCTTATGTATGACTTATGGTAGGCTTATCCATGACTTTTCCACCCTACCTAACAATCTGATAAAGCATCATTCTTTTTGCTTTATCAATTGCTTTAAGGCTTTGCTTAAGCTGGTTTTCGACTTTGTTGATAGCCTGAAAGAATTCGATCATATTTTGAAACTGCTTGGGCTGATTGGCTGCTCTCTGCCAATTTTCATTAATAAATGATTTCATATCACGCAAAACAACAAAGGGAATAACTGAACCACGCAAAAAAGGATAAAAGGCGTTTGCCTGCCAAAGACAGAAAAGCAGCCAGAAAACCTGTTCCTTGTCTTGGTTGCAGTTGAATTGAATTGAGAAACAATTCGGACAGGGCGAAATAAGCGGTTTTCCGCTGTTATTTCCTTTGTTCAGGATAAAGAAATGAGGATTTCGGATTTCCTTTTTCGGATTGTAAGATTTTAAAATAAAGATACACATAAACAAATGATTTGAGGTTGAATACATTAGCTGCAACGATTCTATTGCCCTTCGCAAAAAAACACGAAAAGCGAAAAGAAAATGTAAACCACCTCTTACTGCAAGAAAAAGCGAAATGAAATGGAGCGTTAGGGCTGTCAAGGTTTTTTGTCAGAATACTACCCGAAGCGTAGCGAGGTGTGGAGATTGTGACAAAAACCCGTAGGGCTTGACCTTTACTGACCTATTTTATTGCTGTTATCTTTGTGAACATTTTTTTTGTCGTATATATCATACTTAAAAATTTTACATGAAATGGAAAATCCTTTTGAAATTATCGAACAAAGACTCAAAAGCATTGAAAATCAGCTTTCAGAATTACTGAAAATGGCAAAAGCACTCACACTTAAAGAAGCAACAGAAGAAATAATGACAGTAGAGCAACTTTCGGATTATTTGACGATAGCACGACAAACCATTTATGGTAAATGCTCTTCAAAAGAAATACCTTATTATAAAAGAGGGAAAAGGTTGTATTTTAAGAAGAGTGAAATCAATAATTGGATTAACAATGGAATAAGGTACACTAAAGAAGAATTGCTGTTGCAGGCTGAAAATTGGATAAAAAAGCACCCACGAAAGTATTAGACACAAATTGCATTGCAATCAGAATTAAATATCAACTGCAATTTTCTTTGGGGTGGGTGGTCGGGGGTTGGTGTGGGAGAAGCAGGTTTAAACCGAAAAAGGAAAAACAGCCTTGAGCCAGCGTGGATAGCAAGGCTGAAATGCGAGTGGAGAGAAACGAAACGAAGTATGAAGCCTGTGCGTTGTGTGCGAGCCGCTGCGAGTGGAGCGAATGCCCCTGACACAGGAAGCGCAGGGCGCGGTGGCAGGGTGCTGCCGGCAGCTGGTTTGGCGCATTTTTTTGCCCGAACGGTGCGTTGGAAAAGGCAAGGGCTGGAAGTAAAGAGCGAATGAAGTGTATTGTAGCGAAAAGAACGATAAGGGTTTATGTGTGGTGGTGAAGCTAAATGTAGCAAAGCGGAATTTGGCTGCAACCACATTGATAATAGCGTTGGAAAAGACATATACCCTGAAAGTGAAATGTAGCGAAATGGAACGGAATGAGTGAATGAATGACAGCTCTTGCGTGCGGTTGGTGATAGCGGTGTGAGCTTGAAATGTAACTTGTGGAATGAAAAGCAAACACGGCTATGCCAACATGGAAAAGTGAGCTGCAAAAAATGTGACAAACCATAACAGCATGAGCGACCGCAGGCGAGCAAAACTCTAAATGGTGGCTGACCCCTAC
>CAYONE010000011.1:0-62653 GCA_964405245.1 uncultured Paludibacter sp. | reverse complement strand
CGGGACACAAATTCAAATATATCGTAATTGATTATATTGTTGATATTTAAAAGAATTAAATTTGCTAAATTTGCGTTCAAAAAAACTTTTGATAAACTTCTAAATACTATTAAAAACTTTAGCTTAATTAATGATGTTTACTGAATGACAAATTTATACCGCAGAAATTCTTATTGCTTCTACTTCCTCCACCGTTTTTGGTTTCACTTTTGTTCCTAATCGCCGTGCACCGTTTTGGGTCATCATATAATCTTCTTCGTTACGGATACCGCCGAAGTTACGGTACTTTTGCACTTCTTTCCAGTTTACAAAATTTTTGAATTTTCCTTCTAACTGCCATTTATCCATCAGCTCGGGTATAAAATAAATTCCGGGTTCAATTGTAAATACATGTCCGGGTTTTAGTGGTTTGGCAAAACGCAGGGATTTTAATCCGAATTGTGTGCTTTTTGGCTCTCCATCGTAACCAACCCAAACTTCGCCAAGGTTTTCCATATCGTGTACATCGAGTCCCATCATGTGACCTGTTCCGCAGGGCAAAAACAATGCATGAACTCCATTTGATATAATATCATCGGTATTACCTTTAAGTAATCCAAGGCTTTTCATATTTTCTGTAATGGAACGGCAAGCTGCTAAATGCGCGTTTCGGAAAGGTGTATTTAATTCCAAGACATTAATTGCGGCGTAATGCGCTTCGAGGCTCATTTCGTAAATCAATTTTTGTTGCGAAGTAAATTTCGCATCAACCGGAAAAGTACTCGAAAGATCGCCTGCATAGCCACTTTCAAGTTCAGCGCCGGCATCCAACAAAAACAAATCACCGCTTTTCAGCACATTACCATGATAATGATTATGAAGCGTTTGTCCGTTAACAGTGGCAATTATCGGGAAAGAAATTTTGCAATTTGCGGCATGAGCAATTTCGTAAACACGAGCGGCAATTTGTGCTTCGGTAAGTCCCGGACGTACCATTTGCATGGCTGCTATGTGCATATCTACAGTTAAATCCACGGCGCGTTCAATTTCCTCAATTTCTTCGGTGCTTTTTATTTCACGCTGACTTACTACGGCTTTAACAAGTTTCAGCGATGATTTTGAAGCAGTTTCATTTGGGTGTAAACCCAGTAGATTTTGCAATTCAATTTTTAGCTCAGCTCTGTAAGGTGGCAAAAAGTGGATTTCCAACCCTCTTTTTTGAGCTTCGGCTAAAATTTTTGCAAGTTCCGAAGTTGGAAACACATGATTGATGCCTGATTTTTCGGCGCGGTCGGCAATGGTTGGTTGCGGACCCATCCAAACAATATGGTCGATGGTATAATCGTTTCCGAAAATAATTTCCTGACATGAATCGACATTTATCAACGCTGCCAAACCAGGAAAGTTAATCCCAAAATAGTAAAGAAAAGTGCTGTCCTGACGAAAATGATAACAATTGTCGGCATAATTCATGGGACTTTCATCGTTTCCCAAAAATAGAATTAATCCTGACCCGATTTTCTCTGCCAGCGTTTTCCGGCGCTGAATGTAAGTGTTTGAATTGAACATCATGAATTTTACTGTTTAATCAGTTACAATTTATAGTATCGATTTTTACACTGATTTTTTACAATCAAACAAAATTAAGCAGTAAATGATATATAATGATATGTTTTAAGAATCATTAGTATTTTTGAAAATATCAAGGGACAAGTGACTTCCCAGTCGCATGAGGTTATTCAGGCGACTGGGAAGTCGCTTGTCCCCCACTAATTTTCACAAACGTATGATCAAAAACATATCAATATTTATTTACGATTACTTAAAGTTTATTCTGAATAAATATTACGAAATTATTTATTTTTATAGTAAATGCGATTAAATACTTTTTGGAATGTTATAGTGAAACAACAGGATTTTGTTTCTTAAAATCACGATGGTAAAGCTAACATTTTTAATCAAAAAAGCATTCTAACTTTCAAAGTTTTATCACATAAACATTAAACGACTTTGGCTGCAACAGAACATCGAGCACATTACCATTAATTGTAATTGCTGAACTTACAGGTACTACAGCGTTTGGTTTATCAAGTGTATTTTCAATATCAAGATCGTCAGAGCGGAACAGAATGTGTGTTCCACTGCGTTGCGATGATTTCAGTCCGGCAAAAGTATAATTTACTTCGCGAGTTTGGTCTGATGTATTGGCAATTTTCAGGTATATTTCATTTTTAGTTTTATCGATAACGGATGAAGCATACAATCCATCCTGCCCTGTAAGCGGAGTTTTGCCATTCAGGGTTTTTAAAACATGCGTACCTAAATAAGTGCCGTAAAGCTGCTGTACATAATAATTTGCCGACTTAACACTTCTCAAATTATCGAACCAAATTAGGTCAGGACGCCATTGCCAACCATCGACATGCGCAAAAAGCGGAGCATAAGTACACATGTGCACTACATCGGCGTTGCGCTCGAAGCCGGTCATAAAAGCAGCTTCACACAGCGCCGATTCAAAATTATTTTTTCGATTACGCGGGTGACAGGCATATTCGCCGGCAAATACTTTTGGACCTTTGCGGTCATACGTATCGTAACGCGCAGCGCCATCGAGAAACCATTTTTCGGGGCGATAAAAATGTTCGTCCACCAAATCTACTTTCAGTCTTTTCATTTCAGGCCACAAATATTCAAAGTCTTTTCCTTCAGATCCGGGTCCTGAACTTCCAATAATTTTTATGTTTGGATATTTAGCGCGAATGGCTTTCATAAATGGTTCGAGTCTTTCGGGATATTCTGGCCCCCATTGTTCATTACCAATTGCAATAAGTTTCAGGTTAAAAGGTTCGGGGTGTCCCATTTCAGCACGAAGCTTACCCCATTTCGAACTTACGGGTCCGTTGGCAAATTCAATCAGGTCGAGCGCATCCTGAATGTATTCATGAAGCTCACCCACAGCTACGTGTGCTTCACAACAGCCATTCTGAAACTGACAGGCAAGTCCAACACTGATAACAGGCAAGGGCTCAGCACCAAAATCTTCGGCAAGCTGGAAATATTCGTAAAAACCAAGTCCGTAAGTCTGGAAATAATCAGGGAAAAAACGGTTAGTAAATGTATAATGCCATCTGTTTTCGTTGATTTTACGGTTTTCAACCGGACCAACGGAGTTTTTCCAGTTGTATCGTGTTTCGAGGTCTGTACCTTCAACAATACATCCGCCCGGGAATCGGAAAATTCCGGGTTTCAGGTCGTTGAGCGCCTGAGCGAGATCTTTCCGCATTCCACCTTCGCGGCCTTTCCAGGTGTCAACCGGAAAAAGAGAAATGTGCTCAAAATCGGCAGCACCTTTCGAAGTGAAGAAAATGCGGATTTTCCCCTTTTTTTCATCCTTGCGGGCTTTAAGCGTTATCTGATATTTTTTCCATTCTTTTGAATTGATTGTTAGTTTTTCATTGCCGAAAGGATGATTGGCACCATCAATCAGTTCAATTCTGATGGTTTCCTCAGAATTATTCCCTGCAAGGCGCGCCCAAACAGAAAAACGATATTCAGCATCTTTTTTTACTGAGATTCCGAAAAATCCTTCGTTTTCCACGCCACTGTGTTTATGGTCGTGCCCTGAGTTTCCAATTCGGATGTAATGTGGATTGTTTTCGAACGGACCATCGTTCTGTAATTTAACATTGCCAAAAATATTCCAACCCATAAAGTTTTGGGGAAAATCGAACGAGCGGTTTTTAATCATTTCGGCATATAATCCGCCATCGGCTCCATAGTTAATGTCTTCGAAAAAAATGCCATACATGGTACTCTGAATTACCGAGCCTGTTTTTTTAACTTCGACACTGATTTTTGTTTGCGCGTTTGCAATGCATAAAAAGGTGTATGCAATCAGTAAAAATGCCGTAAATCTGTTTTTGTTCATGGTTTCTTATATTTATGTTTTATAATTGATTTTTATACTGATATTTATTTACAAAGAAAACGTTTTATTTAAACTTTCTGGATGAATAGTTTCTCATTTTAGTTGAAAAATGTATAATTCTTATTCTGTTGCCTGTCGTCTGTTAAGGTATTTTCTCCATAAATGTGCTTGGTTGTATTCCGAAATGTTTGGTAAAGCAGCGGGTAAAGTACTTCGGGTCTCGGAAACCTACTTCGTAGGCAATTTCCGAGATGTTCATATTGCGCGATTCACGGTTGAGAATTATTAGTTCACGGGCAACGTTGAGTCTGTAAATACGAATAAACCTGCTGGCCGATTGTCCGGTGATATTTGTCAATTTTTTATGTAACAGGCTGCGGCTTATATTCATCAAATCGATAAAACCGGGCACTTCAAAATCAGGGTCGCTATAGTTTTCCTTCATTACTTTCATAGCTTTATCCATAAATTTCTTATCCGGCGATTCTTTATCGAAGTTCAATGCTTCAGTATTCATACTTTCGGCAAAATTCATTTGCAAGCGTTTGCGTTTATCACTCAGGTTTGTAATAATGGCTTTGAGCAATTCCTCATCGAAAGGTTTCACCAAAAAAGCATCGGCACCCTGCTGAAAACTGTCAATCTGAGTTTCTATAGCCGATTTGGCTGTAAGTAGAATTACCGGAATATGCGAAGTTACAAAGTTAGTTTTAACATTTCGGCAAAACTCAATTCCATCCATTTCAGGCATCATTACATCGCTGATAATCAAATCAGGCTGATAACGATTTGTAACTTCAAACCCAACCACGCCATTTGGTGCTTCCATTACATTATACTCTTCCGATAGTATAGAACGGATATATTTTCGCATATCGGTATTGTCTTCAACTATCAGCAGTAAAGGTTTATTTTCTCTGGTTTTTTCATCATTATTGTCCTTTTCTTCAATTTGAGCTGCCACAAGCATTTCCATTGGTTTCCCATCCATGGTAACGATGGTCGAAATGCGTCGTTCCACAGGAATTATAAACCGGAAACAAGCACCACCGGAATTCAGATTGAGCGCTTCGATGGTGCCATTGTGTAGTTCAATGATTTGTTTACAAAGATAAAGTCCTATACCTGTACCACTCTGACCAGTGCCTGAGTAAGCGGTAATTTGTTTGGATTGATAAAAACGTTCGAAGATTTTTTCGCGCTCTTCTTCTACAATACCTTTGCCGGTATCTTTTACTGATACGAAAAGCTTTTCGCTCTGATCATATTTATCGAAATAAGTTCCTGAAATAATGGTAATAATTCCGTAATCGGGTGTAAATTTAATAGCATTGGAAAGCAGATTACCGATTACCTTTTGCAGATTGCTGCGGTCTAAAAGCATTTCCGGAGGATTCACTCTGAATTGTTTTCGGAAAGTAATACTACGGTCTTTAGCCATATCTTCGAAGGGCAGAATAATATCCTCGAGAAAATCCACAAAATTCTGGTTGGATTTTGCGAGTTCCATTTTTCCCGATTCAATTTTTCGAAAATCCATTAACTGATTAATAAGCGAAAGCAGCAGCTGTGAATTTCTACGCACAATATGAAGTTGCTCAAGCACTTTAGGATTAACACTGAGTTTAAGTGCTCTTTCTACAGGACCGAGAATCAGTGTGATTGGCGTGCGGAATTCGTGTGTAATATTAGTGAAAAATGCGATTTTATCAATTGTGGCTTCTTCAAGTTTATGTGTGAGTTTTTCAAGTTCTTCGTTTTGAAGGGTAATTTGATGGTTTTGTTCAATAAGTTTCTCATTCTGTCGCGACACTTCTTCCTGATGCACTAAAAGCTCTTCCATGCTTTGTTTGAGTTTTCGTGCCTGCTCTTCGAGCTGTTCCTTTTGTTGTTCAATTTCCTTGGTACGCTTATCAACTAAAGTACGTAAATGCAATTCCTGCTCACGTAACAGCCTGATACGTCGGGAATAATAACTCAAAACAAAATACACCGATAAAACTATAATTGCAAGCAAAAACCACCATGTTTTATAAAAAGGCGGGATAATTTTTATTTCAAGAGTCGTAGTAATATTCGACCAGGTTCCATCTGCATTGGTACTTTTAATTTCGAGTTCGTAATTTCCATGCTTTAAACTGGTAAAGTTTGCAAACCTGCGACTCGAAGGTACTTCTTTCCAGTTTTGATCGAATCCTTTCAGACGATAAGCATATTTTATTTTTTCGGGAAATGAAAAATTAAGCGCCGAGAATTCTATACTGAAAGCTTTATCTGCTTCTCTGAGTACAAGTTTTAGTGGTTTGTTTTTATCAAAATTAATAAACTTCCTGTTTGTTGCAATCTGAAAAGGGAATACAGTTTCATTTAACACCGAGACTTTTGTAATTTCTGTTTTATTGTGTGATGCAGCGGGCATAAACTTCAGCGGATCGAAAACCGTAAAGCCAGCCAAATGTCCTAAATACATTTTTCCATCCGATGCTTTGAGATACGCATCCCAGTAAAACTGATTCGTTGCCAGACCATCAACCATGGTAAAACTACGCGTATGTCTGCTTTCGGGCTGAAATGAACAAATTCCCTTGTCGGTACTAAACCACAAAGTTCCGGTATCATCTTCGAGAATTCCGTAAATTACATTGTCAATCAGTCCATTTTTTTCATCATATTTTTTGATAATGGTTTTTCCACTTTCGCTTCGCAGACTGTAAATTCCGTTTCCATTACTACCCAACCATAATGTTTTGTTGCGTGCTTCGTGAATACAATTTATTTTCTCTACAATTTTCGAATCGGGATTAGTAAGCAAATAGTGAAAGTGTTGATATGCAATAACTTGGTTTTGAATATCTGACTGCTTCAGATAAATACAATACAATCCATTTCCAGTTCCAACCCAAAGTCTTTTTTGTGAATCAGTAAAAATTCCGGTAACCAATTGTACCGATTTGCCATACGAAAGATTGTTTAAAACCGAATAAAATTGATTGTTTTCTTTATCAAAAAAATCAAGACCATCGCGTGTACCTACCCAAATACCTTTATTAACACTGTCGGCTTCAAGCGCTGCCACAAAATTGCTTGATATTGCTTTACCTTTCGAATCTCTGTTAAATCTTTGGTAAACCGGTTTGTATTTATCAGAATATTTTAAACGGCTTAGACCATTTCCCCATGTTCCTATCCATAAATCCTTATCGGTATCCTGACAAATAGCGCTTACAGAATTATGTTGCAGCGATTTCAGGTTTCCCTGCTCTGAAATCGAATGTAAAAATTCAGACGAACCTTTTCTACGTATATTTAACCCACCTTCTACTGTTCCAACAAGTAAATCGCCATCTACATCTTCAAAAATTACATTTACCGGATTTTTCGAAAGACTTGCAGGGTTATTTTCGATATGAGAAATATTTGTAAAGTATGTTTGCGCGGGTCGTAGTAAATTTACGCCACCTTTTTCTGTTCCCACCCAGATGTTTTTTTCGTCAACCAACAGGCAACCTACAAAGTTATTGTTCAGTACATTTCCTTCGGCGGAAGTTTCCGTATTAATTCGTCGGAAATCATTGGTGGCATAATTATATATATTCAGCCCGATGAGTGTTGCCACAAGCACATCACCTTCTGCATTTATGGCTATATCAGTAATTGTATTCGAAGATAGTGATTTTGGATTTCGGGGATCATGAGTAAAATACACAAACTCTTCAGTATTGAGATTAAATCTGAATAAACCCAACGATGTACCTGCCCAAAGCCAGTTTTTATCAACCAATAACACATTAATAACTCCACGTATATTTCGTAAAGCAGAGGGTGTTTCTACCCGCTTAAATGTGCCGTTATTATCAGGAATTAAACGCAAAATATTGTTATTGTTGCCAATATAAACACTATTGCCATCGAAAAACAATGCTTCAACAGTAGCACTTTTCAGCACCTCTGTAAGTATAAAAGTTCCTTTCTCGGCAGGCGATAAAACCGATAATCCTGCTGAGTTTGCAATCCATATATTGTTTCGGGCATCGCGTTTTACAAACTTTATAGTCTGATTGTCAAATTTGTTTACAGATTTTATTTTGGACGATGAAGCATATATTTGTCCGGTTTTGTAATCGTTGTAAAAAAGTCCGTTTTCTGTGGCAATCCATAAATTTCCCTCAATATCTTCTTCAACACAATTCACCACCTTTAGTGGAAATTGATTCGCATTTCCTGTTCCTGAAAAATGCAAAAAATCGTATCCATCATATCGGTCAATGCCGCTTGTGGTGGAAAACCATATAAAACCTCTCGTATCCTTGAAAATATGATTAACGTGATTGCGCGACAAACCAACATCGGCTGTTAGGTAAGTAACAGTATATGCCGAAAACATATATTGCAATGTTATCAGCATAAATACAGAAATGGATGTAAGCCTTTTTATGGACATTAATTCACAAATTATTCAACACACGAAAATAAACAAAAAGCTTTATATTGCAGAGGATAAAAGTACAAACAATGGGGATAATTTTATTTTTGCTGATTTTTTATCCAAATCTCACAAATATTACTCAAAAGTCAGTAGTTTAAAGTTTTATGTTAAATTGCAAGAACATCTCCTATCAGAACATTTTTGTCCGCATCAATATTTATTAATTTGAATATCTTTGCCAAAGTATGTAAATCAAATAATATAATTCATGAAAAACATTTTTTATTATTCAATATTACTGTTGATTTTTTGTTTAAAAAACACGGGCTCAATGGCGCAGAAAAGCATAATTGTGCAACTTCGCGATGGATCAGAAAACGGTGTACAACTCGAACTGTTACAAAAAATTACTTTTAATGCAGGTTTTCTTCAGCTCAGAAAGACATCTGAGATTATACGTACATACTCCGTTGATGATATTCAAAAAATTTGCTTCGGAATTTATTCATCAGTAATTTCACCTGATTATGAAGGAAACTTAAAGATATTCCCAAATCCTGTTTCAGATTATTTTACAATTAAAAATGCCCCATCTGAAAAATATATAGCATCAATTTTTTCAATTGATGGACGAATAATAAAAGAAGTAATTGTAAACGATGAAAAACAGCAAATAAATGTTGAAGAGCTTCAGTCGGGCATTTATTTGCTTCGCATAAATAAATCGACCATAAAATTCAGTAAGTTATGAGAAACCTTTTATTAGCCATAATACTTTTTTTTAGTGTTTCGGTTGCAAATACAATAGCTCAGGAAAATCTTTATATCTACCGTTCAACCGGTTCGTTAGTAAGTTTCAAACTTACCGATGTTGATAGTTTAACTTTTGGTACAAATAATACACAGCTTATTATACACAAAACCGATGCATCGATAGCGAGCATACTTGTTACGGGCATCGACAGCATTAAAATTTTCGAAATTCCTGTAATTCCATATTCCCCGCCAACATATTGGGACGATTATTCACAGCAGGGCATTTCTTCATGGACAAGTCGTGCAAGCTGGAATCTCGCCAACATTCACGACCCAACTGTTGCGCGCTTCGGCGATTATTTTTACATGTATCAAACCGATGCTTCGTATGGCAATGTAACCAGCGGACGTGGGCATTATCTCGGAAGGCGATCAAAAGATTTGGTAAACTGGTCAATCGTAGGATTCCCAATGGCACAAACTCCGCCAACATGGATAAAAGATTCTCTCAATGCCATACGTGGAAGAATGAGTCTTGCGCCAATTAACAGTCCCATACATCTTTATTGGGCGCCGGTTGTGCGGAATATTGGCGGTAAACTACGCATGTATTATTCAGTAGTTATCGACAACTATATAAAAACAGGATTGCCAAACACAACTGCTAATTTCGACAATTCATGGACTGAACGTGCTTTTATCGGGCTAATGGAATCGACCGACCCTGCAAACAATGTGTGGGTGGATAAAGGTTATGTAATAAGTTCAGTCAGCGACAGAATTTCGGGCACAGAGCCGTGGTACAGATCCAGTACATCCGATTGGAGCGGATATTTCAAATGGAATGCCATCGATCCAACTTATATTGTAACTCCCGAAGGCGAACACTGGCTTATTTACGGTTCGTGGCACAGTGGGATTCCTGCTGTAAAACTCAACCCTGAAACGGGAAAACCATATCAGCTTAAAACTCTCGCCGATTATGGAACAAGAGTTGCCCGTCGCCAAAACAACGACAACAATAGGTGGCAGGCACAGGAAGGTCCTGAAATAATTTACAATCCGAAAACTAATTATTATTATCTTTTTTTGGCTTACGATGAACTTTCGGTGCGTTACAATACGCGTGTTTGTCGCTCGCGCACTATAACCGGACCATATCTGGGTTATAATGGCGCAAATATTTCACTTGGTGCCGATTGTTTCCCAATTATTACACACCCTTATAAATTTAACAATCATTCAGGTTGGGTGGGGTTTTCGCATTGTGCTGTATTTCAGGACACAGTCTTGGGACAGTGGTTCTATGCTTCGCAGGGACGTTTGCCCGAAAACACAAACGGAAATGCTTACAGCAATGCCATTATGATGGGACACGTTCGGAAAATTATGTGGACTGACGATGGATGGCCTGTAGTTTTGCCTGAAAGATATGCTAATGTACCTCAAACGATCATTACCGACAGCGACCTTGTAGGCACATGGGAGCATATCACCCTGAATTATGTGGCAGGTACACAACAAACTTCAACAACACTTACATTGCAATCGAACTATGCCGCAACCGGAGCGCTCACCGGAATCTGGAGTTTCAATACGCATACGCAAACACTTACAATAGGAAACCAGAAACTCAAAGTTGTTCGCGAACTCGACTGGGAAACCACGCCCCGTAAACCAACAATTGTTTATGCAGGTTTGAATACTTCAGGAAGATCGTTGTGGGGAAAAAAAGTGAATTAAAAAAACACCAAATAGCGTTGGTGTTTTTAAGTTAGTTCAGATAATTTCAGGTTAAAAAAATTACTTCACACGAATTCTTATTCCGGGACGAAGAACTTTTCTTGCATTGATACCATTAATACGGCAAAGGGTTTTTACACTCGTTCCATGTTTTGAAGCAATTCTTCCAAGTGTATCTCCTTTGCGGACTTTGTAATATTTGGCTAACTGTACTTGCTGTAAAGCGCGCTGGTAATAAAACGAATTTTTCTTGGTGATAAGATAACTATTGTTGTGAGCAAGTCCGGTTGAGAAATCGATTAATAGCGCAGGATTGATGGCATTACCAAGATACCTGATTTCGAAATGCAAATGTGCACCTGTTGAACGACCGGTATTGCCACCAAGAGCTATTAATTCACCCGCTTTCACATCCTGATTGTGTTCAACTTTTATTTCCGATAAGTGAGCATATACAGTTTCGAGACCATTTGTATGCCGTATAACAATATAATGTCCGTATCCAATGGGTTCATAATCTATAATTCGGATTTTACCATCGAAAGCAGAAACAACAGTATCGCCAACATTTAATTTCAAATCGGTACCATAATGATAACGGTAACGGCGTGGACCAAAATTCGAAGTAATATACCCCGGCACAGGAATACGAAATCCCCGACAATCAATCCGCACCGAATCGGGCAAACTATCAATAGGAATTTTGTAAGGATTTAATTTTTCGCTTGTCCAAATGTTTCCGTAAATATCATCTGCCGGATGGTTTTCCATAAGGTCATCCTGTAAGTCGTTAAACATTTCCCGATAAATATTGAGAGTATCAGATAGTAAACCGGGTTCTTTTTCTGAAATTTGACCCGATGCAGAAGTTGTGGCAATTACAAAAATTACGGAAAGAAGGATTTGTTTTAAGAAAATACGCATAAGAAAAAGCGAAAATATAAATTAAAAAAATCAAGTTTCGGGTAGCCGAAACTTGTACAAAAATTATTTCAATTCGTCGGGCGAATAGATGAAATCTAAGTTGGAAAGTTTGTATTCAAAAATTTCTTCATCCTTGAAGAAACGTTTCAATTCAGCTGTTGCAGTTTCCGGCGAATCTGATGTGTGAATTACATTTTGCTGAATGCTGATGCTCATATCTCCCCTAATTGTACCAAAAGCAGCTTTGCGCCCGTTTGTTGCGCCGGCCATTTCATGTACAATATGCACAGCATCAATTCCTTTAATACAGCAAACAATTACCGGTGTAATCATCATCGAATCTTTAATCCCATTGAAAAAAGGTTTGTCAGCCAAATGAACGTAGTGTTCGTTGAGCAGCTCATGTGTAAGTTGCATCATTTTAAGACCGCAAATCTGTAATCCTTTCAGTTCAAAGCGTTTTAATATTTCACCAACAAAGCCTCTTTGGATAGCTCCGGGTTTTATAATTACAAGAGTTTTTTCCATCTATTTAATAAAAAAATTATATGCTGATTTATAATAAGTTCCAAAGATATAAAAAAGTAAAAAACCGCAAAAGCAACTTCCGATTTTTTAACTAATTATTCCCCAATTTATTGTATTTGTTTTCATTTTTTTCAATTGAATGTGAAATATGCGATTTTCATTTTTTGTAAGTTCCGGATCATCATCTAAAATTTCGATGGCAGTATTGCGCGCGATTTCAAGCATTTTTCCATCGGCTGCAAGATTTGCAATTTTCAATTCGAAAGGCATACCGCTTTGTTGAGTGCCTTCAAGGTCGCCGGGTCCACGAAGTTGTAAATCGGCTTCGGCAATTTCAAAACCATCGTTAGTGCGCACCATTGTATCGAGTCGTTTTCGGGTGTCGGTTGCCAACTTAAAACCTGTAAGCAGAATGCAAAATGATTGCTCAGCGCCACGTCCTACCCTGCCGCGTAACTGATGAAGTTGCGAAAGGCCAAACCGCTCGGCGTTTTCAATTATCATTACCGAAGCGTTAGGAACATTTACTCCAACTTCAATAACAGTAGTTGCTACCATTATATGTGTTTCGCCCGATACAAATTTCTGCATCTGAAAATCTTTTTCCGCCGATTTCATTTTCCCATGCACTTTGCTTATTTTATACAGCGGAAAAACTTCGCGCAAATATTCGTATCCGTTTTCCAAATCCTGCAAATCCAATTTTTCCGACTCCTGAATAAGCGGATAAACCACATAAATTTGTCTGCCTGAATTTACTTGCTTAGCTATAAACTGATGCAGCGCTTGTCTTTTGTTCTGGTAATAATGAAATGTTTGTATTGGTTTTCGTCCCGGAGGTAGCTCATCGATAACCGAAACACTTAAGTCACCATAAAGCGTCATTGCCAACGTTCGCGGAATTGGCGTAGCAGTCATTACTAAAATGTGTGGCGGACGGGAGTTCTTTTTCCAGAGTTTCGAACGTTGTTCAACTCCGAAACGATGCTGTTCGTCGATTACTACCAAACCAAGATTCTTAAATATTACCGTATCTTCAATCAGGGCATGTGTTCCGATAAGAATATGAAGTTCTCCGTTACGAAGCGCTTCATGCATTATTTCACGTTCTTTAGGTCGGGTTGAGCCTGTAAGTAAAGCAACTTTTACCCCAATATCGCCCAGAAAGTTTGAAATTGTATCGAAATGCTGGTTTGCAAGAATTTCGGTTGGCGCCATTAACGCAGCCTGAAAGCCATTGTCGGCAGCCATTAGCATTGCCATAAGCGCTACAAGTGTTTTTCCGCTACCTACATCACCCTGCAAAAGTCTGTTCATTTGTTTTCCGCTGCCAACATCGGTTCTTATTTCGCGCAGCACACGTTTTTGGGCGCCAGTAAGTTCAAAAGGCAAATAATGTTTGTAAAATCGATTAAAATAATCGCCGATTTTTCCGAAAATAAAACCCTGAATGTTTTGCTCGCGCCATTTAGTAAACCTGAGAATGCTTAACTGAATATAAAAAAGTTCTTCAAATTTTAATCGCTGACGGGATTTGTTGAGCAAATCGGGATTTTTCGGAAAATGTATGTTGATGAGCGATTCGGTTAAATTCATTAACGCATATCGTTGTAACAGATATGCAGGGAGAGTTTCGGGAATGCCCGATTTAAGCGATTGCACCAAGGGAAAAATTATTTTCTGAACAGCTTTTGAGTTCAAAAAACCTGTTTTCATTTTTTCCGTTGTATTGTAAAATGGTTGCAGTCCCGGTTGCGAAACCTGCGAAGTGGGCGTGAGCAGTTCAATATCGGGATGTACAATATTGTACTTTCCATTAAAAAGTGTTGGTTTACCAAAAACCACATAATCAATAAGTGTTTTATATTTTTCGCTGATATATTTAATTCCTTTGAACCAAACCAGCTCAATTGAACTTCGTCCATCGGTAAAAATCGCAGTTAATCTTTGGTTTCGACCTTCGCCTGCTTTTTCAAACTTCAGAATTTGACCTTTCAGCTGCACGTAAGGCATATCGCCTGTAATTTCGTGAATGTAATAAAACCTGCTGCGGTCAACATATTTATATGGATAATGCCTGAGCAAATCTTCTGCCGAACGAATACCAAGTTCAGCTGCAAAGAGCGCTGCTTTCTTAGGTCCGACTCCCTGAAGAAATTTTATGTCCTGCATCGAATAATCCATTGACTCAAACCTTATTGTTATATCTTTGTTGTTTGATAATGGGCAAATTTACAATTTTATTTTTATTCGCAATTCATGGAATTTGAGAAATGAATGGAAATTCAGCCCCCTAACCCCCTAAAGGGAGAATAAGAAAGGGAGTTCAGGAGCGTTACTCAGGGGCAAATTGTACTTACAAATTCTTTTCATATACATTTAAACTAAAAAAAGAACGATTTCTCTTTATGAAAGGGGAAAACGTTCAACTATATTTTATGAAGACTGAAGAATAATCAGCATAAAATAACATTTAAGACATCAATTAAGTATTTGAAAAAATTTAATCATACATATTTATCAATTTACTCTCTGATAATACGCCTTGTATCTCGTAACTAAATTCTTGTAACTACTTAATTAAAAATATGACCGGAATTTATCTAAATTATTTTTGTATTAACCAAAGTATTTTATCAGCAAACTATTTAAAATATTGATAATGTTTTTAATTACTTATATCCCGAATTTTTCAAAAAATTCTTTTTCGTATTTACTCCCAATTGGAATTTTTTTGTCGCAGAGAAAAACTGTTTTGTTTCTCACGGTTTCAATGCGCTTCACCGGAACAATGTAAGAGCGATGGATGCGAATAAATTCATTGGCAGGAAGTTGCTCAAGCATTTTAATCATGGTAAGGCGCACCACATGCACTTTTTTATCCTTTAAACATATATTCAGGTAATCATCGAAACTTTCGATAAGCATTATATCATCAATCTGAATTTTCAGCAAACTGTAATTCGACCTTACTGAAATAAACCGCGACTCTTCAATAGGTCTTGATGAGTGAAACAAATCATAAGCTTTTTTTGCTGCCTGTGTAAATCGTGCAAAACTATAGGGTTTCAGCAAATAATCTACGGCATTTACTTCGAATCCTTCTACCGCATATTCCGAAAAAGCTGTTGTAAAAATTACCAACGGTTTTGTGCTGAGGTTTTTGTAAATCTCTATCCCATTGAATTGATGCATTTGAATATCGATAAACAACAAATCGACAGGGAAGCGTTTCATATATTTGATAGCTTCAAGTGGATTTGTAAATGTTTTCCGTAAGTCAATAAAATGGGTTTCGCTGCAGTACTTTGTTATGTTTGATAATGCAGGAGGTTCATCGTCCAATGCTATAGCTATCATTTTTATTAGTTTTTGTGTATGAAATATGTGTTTTTCTTTATTTTCATCATTTAATATCAGCAAATTTAGTTATAGTTTTGGCTTAAAATCAAGATTTTATAAAATAATTTTCTTTATTTTACATTTTGTAAATCCAAATGCATGAATTTTTGCGTCAAATAAGCAGACATAAAAAAGTTATTCACGTTTAAAATCAATAGAAAAAAAATGAAAAAAATTTTAGTGGTATTTTGCGTATTGTTAATCACTTCAATCAGAATGTTTGCTGAACAAAAAGTAAAAGATTCAGTGATTCAGAAGGAAGTAGTGATTGTTAAAAATGATAAATCTGACTTGAACGATGATTCATTATTGATGGAAAAATTAAGTTCTGAACAGATAATGGAACTTAAAAAACAGCAAATTGAATTGGAAAAACAAAAAATTGAAGCGCGAAGCAAAAATGATATGCCCTTGAAAGCATTTCATATCGTACTCATTGTAATGACACCATTTCTTTTTGTAATTATTCTTGCTTCAGTAGCTTTCTACATTCGCAATCGGGATTCAGAGCGCCGTTACATGCTTTTTCAAAAATCACTTGAATTAGGACAAACCTTGCCCGAACATTTTTTCGAAGAACCAAAGAAGCAGAACACCTCATCTAATCTCAAAAAAGGTGTTATAGCTATGGCTATAGGGCTTGCATTGGTAGTTTCGTTCTTTGTTATCGACAATAAATTTATGCTGATTGCAGGTGTAATTCCGGCATTTGTGGGTTTAGGATTTTTGTTGGTTCATTATCTCGAAAAGCCAAAAGATAACAATAATGAGCAAAACGGATGATTTCCGATGGGTTGCACAGGTAAATTTATTAGGCGATAAGTCGGCGTTCGATAAGCTGATTTTAAAGTACCAATCGTCCATCCGAAGGTTTTTTCTGAACCTGACGATGGGCGATGCTCAATTGAGCGACGATTTAGCCCAGGAAACTTTCATAAAAGCTTATTTGGGATTAAAATCGTTTGGTGGTTTGTCGGCATTTTCTACATGGTTATTTCGTATTGCATACAATGTTTTCTACGATTCGGTACGTGCCCGAAAAGCAACTTATGACATTGATGAGAATGAAATAGATAGGAGCATGCATACAGTAAGCAATTTTTCAGCCGAAAAAACCGATATTTTTAAGGCAATGCAATTGCTTCGGTATGAAGAACGAACTGCTGTTTTACTTTTTTATATGGAAGATAAAACACATCCTGAAATAGCAAAAATTATGAATTGCCCACTGGGAACCGTAAAAACCTATATATTGAAAGGAAAAGAACGATTAGGAAAATATTTAATGAACGATGGTTATGGTAAAAATTAATTTGAAAAATGAAGATGAAATTCTGAAAAAGTACTTTAGTCAGAATAAAATTGAGATTGAAGACAACGGATTTTCAAGCAAAGTAATGAATAAATTGCCCGAACAAAAAAATCTTGATTGGATTGTATGGTTGTTTGCTGCGGTGGGTATTGCAATAACTTTGTACGTATTGTTAAATACTCATACTGAATATTCTATACCGGTTCTGACAACTCAAAATATAATAACTTTTTGTCTTGTTTTTATTTCCGCAATTCCGGTTTTGGTGTGTTCTGCGTTGAAAATAGCAAAAATAAACTGTATTACTTTTTTCAAATTACGCGAGTTGTTACCGGAGTTCTAACCCGAGTTTTTGGCGGGGCACACCAGATTTGTATTGTTCCGATTCGTCGATAAAAGGAAGCGTTTTAAAATTAAGCCTGCCTGTAAATCGGCTGCTGTCCGACAATAAAAAATCGAACATCATGTAGTATTTTGATTCATTGTAGTTCAGCGTAAAGTTTCCATCGATAATCGGTTCAAGTTTGCTGAACAAAGCGTTTTTTTCAATGAAATAAAGGAAAGCCCCCACATTGTATTTAAGTCCATCAATTTCAACAATTTCACCTTTGGCAATGGTAAATGCATCGTGCGTGTCTGAAATATTGTAAGTGCCCTGCGGTAAAACTGTGTCGGTAAGCGCCGAAAAAATATCTTCGAGAAACAAATACTGACCAAATCCGGCGAGTTTTCCGTTATCATTTATTTTGAGCGAATCGGTAAACAACGAAAGCGAAACCACATTTTTATTGATATTTACATCGCCATAATATTCGCCGTAGAATTGAGCGTAACCCCATGAAAACTCGGCGCTTGTGGCATATTTGTATTCCTCATCTTTGTCGTTTCGTTTGCACGATGTGGCTAAAACCAAAAGAATAATTATTGATAAAAAAAGTGATGAGCGCATTTCTAAACTTTGTTTTTTGATATTTAAAACCGGAATTATTTTTGAAAAACGTAAAAAAACCTAATGTATTACAAATCTATCGTTCAAAATTCTTTATTCCGTTTTAAAATTGGCAAAAGGTTGCCGCCATTTCATAAATTTATCGGCAAATAAGTTATTTGATTCATTTGGCCCCCAAGTTCCGGCTTCGTAAAAATAGAGAGGAATTTCAGCATTATTTTTCCACGCGTTTAAAATAGGGTCAACAAATTTCCAGCTTGCACTTACTGCATCGGCACGTGCATAAAGTGTTGAATCGCCGGTCATACAGTCGAGTAGCAGGCGCTCGTAAGCTTCGGAAATTTTTTTCTCTGCTAAATCGGAATAGTGAAATGCCATGTTTACATTCTGAACTTTGAAGCCCGCACCGGGAATTTTCATACCAAAATCTACAGCCACACCAGCATCGGGGTGAATGCGAAGTATGATCATATTGTTAGGCTCGGTCAGACAAAGCTGTTTGAAAAGCTGATGTGGAGCAGGTTTCAAATGAATTACAACTTCTGTTACACGCTCGGGCATTTGCTTTCCGGTACGAATATAGAAGGGCACATCGCCCCAGCGCCAGTTATCAATAAAAATTTTCATGGCCACGAAAGTTTCCGTTTTCGAGTTTGGAGCTACTCCCTGCTCCTGTCGATAGCCATTCTGAACTTTTTCATTTACTTGTCCCGAAATATATTGACCTCTTATTACATTCAGTGGTATGTCGTTTCCTTTTATCGGACGCAATGCCTGAAGTACTTTTACGGTTTCGTTACGTATTGCATCCGAATCGAAAACCACAGGCGGTTCCATGGCTATCACTGCCAAAACCTGTAAAAGATGATTCTGAATCATATCGCGCATTGCTCCCGAAGTGTCGTAATAACCACCGCGACTTCCAACACCGATTCTTTCAGATGCAGTAATTTCAACTCTATCAATATATTTTCGATTCCAAATTGGTTCAAAAAATCCATTGGAAAAACGTGTAACCATAATATTCTGCACAGTTTCCTTGCCAAGATAATGGTCGATTCGGTAAATTTGATGCTCGGCAAATCCGGCATGTAATTTATTATCGAGGTCAATCGCAGTTTCGTAACTATAGCCGAAAGGTTTTTCTACAATGATTCGTTTCCACCCATTTACTTCGCTGTTTAATCCGTGCGCTACCAAATGCGAAGCTACAACTTCGTAAAGAAAAGGGGGTATGGAGAAATAAAAAACTATATTTTGAGAAATGTCTGTGTTTTCCGAAAGATTATCGATATATTTTTTGAGTACGCCAAAATCATCTACCGACTGGTTGTTTACTTTTTTGTAAAACACGGTTTGCAGAAATTCTTCTGTTTTCTCAGGAAATTCAGTAACATTTTTTTTAGCAAATTCGCTCAAGCTATCTCTAACATCACTTCTGTATAAGTCTTCAGTTTTTTCCTGACTTCCAGCACCTACTACAGCAAATTTTTCGGGCAGTAAATTATCCAGAAAAAGCTGAAAAATTGCCGGTAACAGTTTGCGTTTTGCCAAATCGCCATTTGAACCGAAAATAACGAGTATCTGAGAATCTATAATATTTTTTTTCATTGACATTTCTTTTAGAATAATTCAGATGCAAAAATACGAATAAATGCTTGCTTTTTGTGATAGCGAAAACCAATATACTTATCGATGATATTTATTGTTATCTTTTCAGAACCATTTTTTGCGTCTGAAAAACCAAAGCATAAGAATTGCTACAACAATCATAATTCCCCACATAGCAAAATACCCCCACGATAAACGAAGTTCGGGAATGTTTTCGAAATTTGTGCCGTAAACTCCCACAATAAAAGTGAGTGGGATAAAAATTACTGAAAACATTGTAAGCGTTCGCATAATATCGTTTAATCGCGAGCTTATAAGCGTGTGATAAATGTTGAGTTGGTCGTAAAGAATTTCACGATAACTGTCCGACAAATCTGATGCTTCGTTAATATTGTCAACCAATTCGCGGTAGTGAATATGATTTTCGTCCTTTATAAACTCTGAATCTGTTTTCGCGAGTGTCAGAATCATTTCCCGGGCAGGTTTTATGTTTTTACGCAGAAAATTCAGCTCATGTTTATAAATATTTATATCATCGAACAATCCTTTTTTGGGAGCGTTTGTAAGGCTTTCTTCTAAGGCTTCAATTTTTTCGCCAAGTTGTCCGATGATGTAAATATAATTGTCGATTACCACATCGAGTAAGGCAAAAGCCAGATAATCAGAGCCTGAAAGTCGAATTTTTGTTTTATGTTTCCGAATGCGTTCCCTTATTGGTTCAAAAATTTTACTTTCCTGTTCTTGAAACGATATTAAAGTGTTGTTTTTCAGAATAAGACTTAGGTTATCCGATGATAATTTAAAAGTTATTTCGTCAAGTCGCAAAATTTTTAAGGTAATATACAAACCTGAATCGAAGTCCTGAATTTTTGGGCGAAGCGATGGATTCATTATATCCGACAAAATATTATCAGGAATTTTGAGCGCCGTAGCAATATCCTGCAAGGTTGATTCATCGTGCAATCCATCTACATTTATCCAGCTTATAGTTTTACTTTTGAGGAGCGGTGAAAGACTATCAGTATTTTTAGGGCTGTATTCCAGCACTTTTTCAATGTCGAAATCAATAACACTTACATTGATGTATTCCGATTTTTTTTGTCCTCTGAAAACCAATGCGTAGGGCGAAAGCCCAATTTCTTCTCTTTTTTTCTTGATAAATCGCGACATGTTTCTCTGAATTATTGAGTTAAAATAGTTGTATTATTCACTCTCCTCAAATTCTATTTACGATAATGTTGATTTGCAAAGTTAAGATTATTAATAAATACGAGGTTCAATTTACCACAAAAAAACTCATATGAAATTCAGAAGAGTCAAATATCAGTTAATAATGTAATTTTTTACGTATTATCCTCTCCTGCGTTCAAGCAAAATCATCATCATAAGCGATGGAACAAGTCTGTCCTGTAGTTCTGGTTTGAAATCGGCAAGTTTTTCTACTGAAAATTGTCTTCCCCAAAACGATGGCATTTTTCTCAGCCTCGCAATTGGAGTACCAGCGCTATTACTTACCAAATATGCGGGATGAAACAAATACCCCGAAAGCAAAGACAATAACGGGATTTCGCCCAACATGCCATCAAAAATCTTTGCCCAGGGATTTTCTTCTCTGAGAAGCATTTCGAACTGGTTTTTATCATCATAAATTTCATAATGTGCCTTCCAAAGC
Organism: uncultured Paludibacter sp.; assembly: GCA_964405245.1. Taxonomy (GTDB): domain Bacteria; phylum Bacteroidota; class Bacteroidia; order Bacteroidales; family Paludibacteraceae; genus Paludibacter. The sequence continues at coordinate 41,423 of CAYONE010000011.1, read as the reverse complement.
GAATTCCAACCCTTACGGGCAATTCTGCCAATTACATAACCCTGTGGAGTTGTAAAAGTATATGTTGTATTAAAATCGAGCCATTTGTTAGCGCGAATATCAAAAAGCAATTGTGAACGACTTTCATCGCTGAAAACTTCGACATGTTCTTTAAGTTTGAACATTTTTTCACGAACATAGGCGATGGATCTGCCGGTTGCATCTTTTGCTATAAAATCGTTACTGAGTGTCGTAATTCTAAATGTAAATTGCAGTGGAAACGATAATGAATTCATGTTTTTAAATAGTTATATGATTGATATTATTAAAAGTTTTACTTAGATTTTTATTTTCTTTAATCAAAAAAGATTTTCTTTCTGATGCATTTTTTCAAAGTCAAAGATATATATTTTTTTAATAAATTTTTATGAAATGAAAATAGTTTTGTAAGTACGGTTATGTTTGATTTTTTTTGTGTGCATTGAGAAAACTGAAAAGTGCCTTTTCAGAAAAAGCGGCTGTAATCATAATTAATAGAAAGTCAAATCAATTTAACATTTTACACATGAATTAGCGCTTTATATTCGGTTGAAAAATTGATAATACGAATTCATTAAAGAAAAATCAGTGTAACTAAGCATATATATGTATAAAAAATTTTCTTACCTTTGCACGCTCATTTTTTGCTGTCAATTGCAAAACGTGTACTTGAACACCACGTAAAAAACAAGATATATGAAACAAAATTCTAAAAAAGAGAACTCCCCTCAATTTCAGCCTGCCGATGCAGGCAATTTATCAATCAACACAAAACGTCAGGTTTCGGTAACTTTTATGGTAGCCGGTTTGCTATTTACAGTATGTTTGATAGTGGCAAATATTGTTGAGCAAAAATTAATCAATATTGGAAGGATAGAGGCTACTGCCGGATTGCTTATTTTTCCAATTTCGTACATTGTTAACGATCTTATAGCCGAAGTTTGGGGTTATCGCAAAGCCCGTCTGATTATCTGGTACGGCTTTTTGATGAATTTTCTGGCTATCGTAATTTTCAAATTAAGCATTATTGTTCCCGGTTCTGCAAATTTTACACATCAATCAGCTTTTGAGCTTGTGTTAGGCAACACCATTCGCATTACAATTGCAAGTTTTATCGCATTTCTTTTTGGTTCGTTCCTCAATGCTTATGTAATGAGTAAAATGAAAATCATGCAAAAAGGACGTTCGTTTTCCACTCGTGCAATTGTCTCAACTCTTGTAGGCGAAGGAGCCGATTCTGTTGTGTTTTTCACAATAGCATTTTCGGGAGTAATCCCAACCAACGACCTATTAAAGTTGATTCTGACCCAAACTGCAATGAAAACTGGCTACGAAATTATTGCTTTACCACTTACAAATTATTTAGTAAAAAAGGTTAAACAAAAGGAACAAACTGATGTTTACGACAATGAAATATCATACAATCCGCTAAATATAAAGGATTTATAAGTATATAAATAATTGATTCAAAAGCAAGAACAGGATTTCGATTTTCGAAATCCTGTTCTTGCTTTTGAGAAAACTTTCTAAAAATAAATTATTTGTTCATTTCCTTTGCCCAGCTGTCTTTTAGCGATACTGTGCGGTTGAAAATCAATTTACCGTTTTCAGAATCGGGATCGACATTGAAATATCCCACGCGCTGAAACTGGAAATGATCGAGCGGTTTGGCATTTGCAAGCGAAGGTTCTACGTAACATTCTGTTAGTGTTTTCAGTGATTCAGGATTCAGTAATTCGCGGAAATCGCGTTCGTCGGCCGATGGGTTTTCTACACTGAAAAGCCTGTCGTACAAGCGGACTTCTGCTTTGAGTGCGTGAGTTGCCGAAACCCAGTGCAATGTACCTTTCACTTTTCGGTTTGCATCGGGCATTCCGCTTTTGGTTTGCGGATCATATTCGGCAAAAACAGTTATTACATTTCCGTCTTCGTCTTTTTCACAACCAGTACATTTTACAATAAAAGCGCTTTTCAGTCGCACTTCCTGACCGGGTGTCATACGGAAGTATTTTTTCGGCGCATCTTCCATAAAATCTTCCCTTTCGATGTATAATTCCCTGCTGAAAGGTATTTCACGACTTCCTGCTTCAGAATTTTCAGGATTGTTTTCTGTAGTCATCCATTCCACCTGATTTTCGGGATAATTTGTAATAATCAGTTTTATGGGATTAATCACGGCATTAACGCGCTGCGCCGATTTATTAAGCGTTTCGCGTGCGGCATGTTCCAGCAAACCAATATCGTTTTGCGCTTCAAACTTGGTATAACCAATTTTATCGATAAAATTATGAATGGCTTCAGGAGTAAATCCACGACGGCGTAAACCGCAAAGTGTAGGCATACGCGGATCGTCCCATCCGCTTACCAAACCTTCCTGAACAAGCTGAAGCATTTTCCGCTTGCTCATAACGGTATAAGTGAGATTCAATCGGTTAAATTCTGTTTGTCGCGGACGGTAATCGGTGTCGGCAAACTGGTCGATAAACCAATCGTACAAAGGACGATGCACTTCAAATTCGAGTGTGCAAAGCGAGTGAGTAACTCCTTCGAAATAATCGGATTGACCGTGTGCATAATCGTACATAGGGTACGCTTTCCATGTCCATCCGGTGCGGTGATGTGGATGAGTCGTAATCACACGATACATAATCGGGTCGCGGAAATGCATATTGGACGATGCCATATCGATTTTTGCGCGCAACACCATAGCACCATCGGCAATTTCGCCGGTGTTCATTTTCCCGAAAAGCGCCAAACTTTCTTCTATCGGACGGTTTCGATATGGACTTTCGGTTCCGGAAACTGTTGGCGTTCCTTTTTGCCGTGCAATTTCTTCAGCCGATTGTTCATCTACATATGCTTTTCCCTTTTTTATCAATTCAACAGCCAAATCCCAGAGTTGCTGAAAATAATCGGAAGCATAATAAACATTCGCCCATTTGTAACCTAACCATTGAATGTCTTCCATAATGGAATCAACATATTCCACATCTTCCTTCACGGGATTGGTATCGTCAAAGCGGAGGTTGCAAATTCCTCCGTAGTTTTCGGCAATGCCAAAATCAAGACAAATTGCCTTGGCATGACCAATATGAAGATAACCATTTGGCTCGGGCGGAAAACGCGTTTGAATTCGTCCGTCGTTTTTACCTTCTTTCAAATCCTGCTCAACCATTGCCTCAATAAAATTGAGACTCCTTTTTGGTGTTTCTTCGTTTTTAATTTCCATAAAACTTGTATTGTTGCCCCCGATTTAGACCCTAACCCCCTCTCTTATTCCTTGTGAAGAAATCCTAAAGGGGAAATATTGATGGGTGTTCGTTCAGCGTTTTGCGTTCAGTTTTTGTTTTTAGCGTTTCAGTCCTATCCGGAATTATAGGAATCAGGGTTAGATATGAAGTTTTGAATAATAATTCATTTCTACATTCCTACATTTCTACATTTTTACATTTTTACATTCCTACATTGTTTCACTCCCCATAACCTTTAATCAATCCCCTTGTCGATTTTCTTACAAAATTCAGCACTTCATCTTTTTCCGGGCAAGCGGGAATTTTTTCTTCGATGATTTGCAATGCATTGGTCGTATTTTTTCCCGATTGAAAAATAATGCGGTAAATTTCCTGTAAAATATTGATTTTATCGGGAGTAAAATTACGTCTGCGCAGTCCAATCGCATTCAGACCGCCATATGCAAGTGGGTCGCGAATGGCTGTAACGTAAGGTGGAACGTCTTTTGTAACTTTTGAACCTCCCTGAATCATTACATGAGCGCCAATGCGCGTAAATTGATGCACTAACACGCCGCCACTTAAAATGGCAAAATCTTCAATCTCCACTTCGCCGGCTAATTGTGTGGCGTTCGACATTATCACAGAATTGCCAATAAGACAGTCGTGTGCAACATGGCAATAAGCCATCAGCAAACAATTGTTTCCAACTACGGTTTTCCCCCTTGCAGCTGTACCGCGGTTTACGGTAACACATTCACGCAAAGTGGTATTATCTCCGATTATTGCCAGCGTATCTTCACCGCGGAATTTTAAATCCTGCGGAATTGCTGCCACTACTGCTCCAGGAAAAATCCGGCAGTTTTTTCCGATACGGGCACCTTCCATAATGGTTACATTTGGCCCAATCCATGTTCCCTCGCCAATTTCCACATTTTTTTGAATGGTTACAAAAGATTCAACGGTAACACTTTCGTGCATTTTCGCTTCCGGATGTATATTTGTTAAACTTGAAATCATTTTTCTATAAACTATTCACTATAAACTATAAACTATTCACTATAAACTATTTTCCACTTATCATAGCCTGTCTTACAAGTTTTGCAAGTTCGGTATTCGTGCGATGCCCCGGGTGTGTGGCTGTAATTCTCCCGATTAACGGTCTTCCCACAAGAGCCATGTCACCAATCACATCCATCAATTTATGCCGAGCGGGTTCGTTTTCAAAATGCAGGTCGCCGGTAATATATCCAAGTTGCGTTGCATCAAGTTGAGGCTGTCCGAGTTTCTCGGTAAGCCTGTCCATCGATTCCTGCTGAATAGGTTCATCGTAAATTACAACAGCATTTTTCAAATCACCTCCCTTAATAAGATTCATTTTTAACAGTGGGCGAATTTCACGTACGAAAACAAATGTACGTGCAGCAGCAAATTCGGTTGCAAAGGTACTAATATCTGTTAGTTCAGCAGTCTGGCTTTTCAACATTTTGGAGCGAAACCCGATTTTTACATCTACTTTAAAATCATCATCGGGAACAATGGATATTTTCGAACCGGTTTCGGGATTTGTATAGGAAATCTCTTCGGTTACTTTGTAAAAATTTCTTTCTGCATCCTGTTCTTTTATTCCGGTTTCAAGTATTTTATCCACAAAGTAGCGGGCACTTCCATCAAGAATAGGAAACTCCGGAGCATCTACTTCGAGCAAACAATTGTCTATTTCCATTGCATACAAAGCAGCCATGGCATGTTCGATGGTGCTAACCTGCATTTCATCCATAACAAGTACTGTTCCCCGAACAGTTTGTCCAACATAATCGGCTACGGCTTCCATTTCGGGCTGTCCGAGTAAATCTACCCGTTTAATGCGGATTCCATGATTTTCAGGAGCAGGTAAAAATTTCAGGTTGATGCTTAAACCAGTGTGTAACCCTATGCCTGAAAAGCTAAAACTATCAGCAATTGTATGTTGTTTTAACTCGTTTTTTGTGTTCATTTATTAATAATGCTCAATAATCTTTTATCCAATCAATATCATTATACGTTATAAAAAATAATCATTTTAAAATTCAGTTGAAAAACTTCATTACAGCGTTCTTTTATCTTACCAAAAGCTGTTCTTTCTTTGTCATAATTACATCTGTTGGAACTGAAAATCCTGATTCTACCCATTTTTCATCACTGGTATAAACTCCTTCATCATCTTTAAGTATCCATCGAATCTGTGTTGACGAGATTAATTGAATTTTTCCACTAGCGACTCTCTTCTTTCTCTGTTTGTCATAAAAAAACATGTATAGCTCATTTGGATTGGCGTATTTAACTGATTCGTATTTGCCATTTGAAGCATTTATAATAACTGAGTTGTGTGTTAAATTATTGTCGATTGTAGGGATTTCAGATATAACATAATTATCTATTACAACATTATTCTTACTATAAAAATAATCTCCAATTATGCATGGACCAAAAGATACCATAGAATCTTCCTTGCCAATTTTTAAAAATATTCTGAATATCTCATTTTCTGAAATGTATTCCCATGCACCCTGATAGACTTCCAGATTAGTTGGAAATACTTCTCTTTTCACTACACCTTGTCCTGTAATTATGATATTATTTATACAAAGAATTATAAATAATAATAAGTTTTTTGTTTTCATATTTTTTGATTATATTAATTGCAATTTAAATTAACGACATTGCCCAAAGCATCAAACTGCTTAGTGTTCCATTTAATTTCTGGATTACTCGACTCCATGTCAAATTCCCCCAGACTAAATGTCAAGCCAGCATTTGTATTCTTCAATATATCCAAGAACTGTTTAAGATAATCGTTAATGTTATTACCATCCCTAGGTGTTGTGATGTATAATTTATCTAAGATTTCCTTATTATATTTATCCCCGAAATTTTTGAAAGCAACGGGGTCTGTAATATGTAAGCTACCAACACCAAAAGAACTTACTACAAGATACCTGAAAGTAGCAGGATCCACCATTCGATTATTGATAAACATTGAATATAATGTAATTAAATCTTTTCCTGAAAAAACACACGTCCCACCTGAAACATCTTGGTGCAAATGAACGAATTCAGAAAACTTATCGGCTGTACTAAATTCAAATTTCACATTTCCAAATTCGCGAGTTTTAGGAAATATGAAACTTCCATCATTTTTCATTAAATATCCATCCTCATTTAGTTCATATTTAGCCTTTCTAATTAAATCTTTAAGTCTCTCATTTAACGCTGCATCAGCTTTCGCTTTTTTAATTTCAGCACAAGGGTCGGACGGTTTATCGGTTGTTTGGGTATTGCTGCCGCCCGCTCCACCAAAAACACTTAAATCAACACCTCCACCATTGCTATCTAAAATAGAAATATCTGACATTAATATATAAAAATACTCGGTATTACAGTACATTAATTTAGGTTCAGTAGTATATCCGCCACCTGTAACATAATAATAGTAACAAGTTTCGATGGTATAATACAGCATTGATGATGCTTTTTGATATTCAGAAATATTTACCGGAGAGTCGGATATCTTTGTCTCAATTTTGGAAACAATTTTTCCCTCATCAAACTTCCAACCATTTATAAATTCATCTTTAATGCTGTAAAATAATACGATACCACTAAGTTGAGGGTCTCTTTTTAAATAATAGTTTGAATTGATATTTTCGGTATTTTGGAGTAAGTATTTATAATCAGGTATTACTGACATTTTAAAACCATAAACATCTCCCGATATTCTATTTTTCAGGATTACAAGTTTTTGTACAAAATTTTTCTGAATGGCGTTAATTCCTGAATAATTCTTCACATCTGGATTTGCTCTTGTTATAAAACCATTTTCATATTCCCATGGCAGTTCCACAACAGACCAAATATCTTCATTGTCAATTTCTGCCAAATCCCAATTCAGCGAAGGTTTTAAATCAAAAATCGTGCTATCAGTTGCATTCGCTCTAAAATTTTCCAGATTACTTGCGCTTTGATTAAAATTGTTTTTTACCCAATTAATTGCATCATTTATAGTAAGTGATTCTTTAAGAATTTCAGGTTCATTATCATCACTTTGACAACTCCATATTATGGCAGCAAAAAATAGTATTATAATAATTGCAAATAGATTATTCTTCATAAATTAGTTTTCTATTTATCATTATCTTTTTTTCATCTTTTTTACTTAGCACTTTTTTAAAACTTCAAGTTGACGTTTCAAGTCATAAATTATTCGTTGCATTTCGGGCAGATTTTTAAACACAATAGCCGAACGCTGAAAATCGCGAAGCGGAATGGCAGGATAGCCCATAAGAATTTGTCCGGAAGTTTTTACTGAATTCGGAACACCTGTCTGCGCTGCTATAATGGTTTTGTCGGCTATGGTTAAATGTCCTGCCAATCCAACCTGCCCGGCTAATATGCAGTTTTTCCCGATTTTGGTTGAGCCGGAAATACCTGTTTGTGCAGCAATAACAGTATTTTCGCCAATTTCCACATTGTGTGCTACCTGTACAAGGTTGTCAATTTTCACACCTTTGCGGATTATAGTGCTGCCCATTGTAGCACGGTCGATGGTGGTGTTAGCGCCGATTTCCACATCATCTTCAATAACAACATTGCCGGTTTGGGGAATTTTGTTGTAAATACCATCTGTTGCCTGAGCAAATCCAAAACCATCAGAACCGATTACAGCTCCTGCGTGAAGTATGCAATTGTTACCGATTACACAATTTTTATAAATTTTTACGCCGGCATAAAGTGTTACGTTATTGCCAATGGTTACGTTATCGCCAATACAAGCTCCTGCAAAAACTGAAACATTATCGCCTATAACAACATTTTTACCCACCGATACAAATGCTTCGATATATGCGTCCTTACCTATTTTTGCACTTTCTGAAATATCTGTCTTTTTTGAGATTCCGGTTTTGCGCTGCGTAAATTGTTCGACAAGTGTAAGTAGCTTAGCTATAGCTTCATAAGCATTTTCAACCTTTATCAGTGTGGCTTTTATCTCACTTTCGGCAATAAAACTGTTGTTAACCAGAATTATATCAGCGTTGCTATCGTAAATGTATTTATTGTATTTGGGGTTCGATAAAAAACTCAGCGTTCCGGGTTTTCCTTCTTCAATTTTAGAAAAACCTGAAACTTTTACCTGAGGATTTCCCTCAACTTTTCCCTGTAAAAAATCTGCTATTTGCTGAGCCTTAAACTCCATTTAAATCAATTTTAATGAATCTGCAAAAGTACGAAACAATTTTATATTATCTCTTATCAACAAGTTATGAATTAATAATTTGCAGATAATTTGATTAATAAAACGGCTTTAAAAATGAATATATTTCTGCTTTGAATGAAAAATGATGAAATTATTAAATGTTTGGTTGCATAAACTCAGATAAAAAACCGAAGCTTAATCTGAAAATTCCATTAAATAGGCTTTGATAAATCCATCGATATCGCCATCCATTACGGCATTCACATTTGATGTTTGATAATTGGTGCGATGGTCTTTCACGCGGCGATCGTCGAAAACATAGCTGCGGATTTGCGAACCCCATTCAATTTTCTTTTTACCGGCTTCTATTTTTGCTGTTTCAGCTTTTCGTTTTTCAATTTCAAGTTCGTACAATTGTGATTTAAGCAAACGTATGGCATTGTCTTTATTTCCGAATTGCGAACGGCTTTCGGTATTTTCAATTACAATTTCATCGGCTTGGTTTGTGAGCGGGTTTGTAAACTTGTAATGCAGACGTACGCCCGTTTCGACTTTATTTACATTTTGTCCGCCTGCACCCGAAGAACGGAATGTGTCCCAGCTCAGGTTTGCAGGATTTATTTCTATTTCAATGCTATCGTCGATAAGCGGTACAACAAAAACCGAAGTAAACGATGTCATGCGCTTGCCCTGTGCATTGAACGGCGAAACTCTCACGAGACGGTGTACGCCATTTTCGCTTTTCAAATAACCGTACGCCATTTCACCTTCGAACTGCATGGTAACGGTTTTAATTCCCGCTTCGTCGCCATCCTGAATATTTGTGATTTCAATTTTGTAGTTGTTGCGTTCAGCCCATCGCTGATACATTCTGAAAAGCATTTCAGCCCAGTCTTGTGCTTCGGTACCACCGGCACCAGCTACAATTTTTATCACGGCTCCCATTCTGTCTTCTTCTTTGGAGAGCATATTTTTCATTTCGAGTGTTTCTACCTGCTCAAGTGCAAATTGGTAAGCTGTATCAACTTCCTCTTCGGTTACAGCTTCCTCGCGATAAAAATCCATGGCAAGTTGCAATTCTTCCAGGGCGGTTTTCACGCAATCGAAACCTTCGACCCAGTTTTTTAGTTCTTTAATTTTTCGCATTTGAGCTTCGGCAGTTTTAGGATCGTCCCAAAAGCCCGGTGCATGCGTACGCAACTCTTCTTCTTCTATCTGAATGTTTTTTGTATCAATGTCAAAGATACCTCCTCAACGCGCTCCCGCGTTCCAGCAAATCCTTAAGCTGGTCTGTAGTAATCATATTTTATATTTTTGTTTTTGATGTTTTATACCGAAAATAATAACTAAGTTTTTAAGATTTAGGATTTGCTAAACAAGTATAACAGGAAAAAAAACCGATGAAAAACCAATGCTGAATCCTGCTAGAGTTTGTCCCGGCGTATGCGCTTTCAGCTCAATGCGTGATAGCGCCACCAATGCCGATAGACTGAGAATAATCACAAAAAGCCAAACGGGATTGATTGCCATGCGATAACAAATGCCAAAAATTCCTCCTGCAAGCCCGCCGATGCCCGATAAATGGGCGCTTATTTTCCATTGGAGATTGATGAGTGTAATCAGCAATATTGATAGCGAAGCCCCTATTCCCATTGCTACAAGCGAAAGAGGAAAATCGAGAATTTTCCAAAGAAATAATGTCCAGAAAAGGTATGAAATAAACGAGAAAATATAGGGAACAGTACGTTCTTCACGTTTTGAAATAAATAAATCGCGAATTTTACCTTTCGACATCATCAATAAAATTGGTGCGGCAGGAGCTATTGCGGTAAACACAAAGGTTACAACAACTGCATTTAACTTCCACCCGAAAGTGAATACTGAGAAAAGATCCATATTTACAAGCAAAATCATACCAAAAAGTGGCATAAATAGTGGCTGTAATATGAAAGATACTAATTTATAAAATTTTATCATTTTTTTTAAGAGCAAAGAATAAAGAACAAAGAGTAAAGACGACAAACAATGTACTACAGACGACAGAAATCACCTATTCACCAATCACTAATCACAGATTAACCATTTACCAATTCACCAATCAAATTTCCTTTCTTAACCGCGCTACCGGAATATTCAATTGTTCTCGGTATTTTGCCACAGTCCGGCGTGCAATAGGATAACCTCTTTCTTTTAGAACATCAGCCAAAGCATCATCATTTAAAGGGTGTCGTTTTTCTTCATTCTCTACACATTCCTGTAGAATCTTTTTTATTTCACGCGTTGAAACTTCTTCACCGGAATCATTGGTCATCGATTCGGAAAAGAAATATTTTACTGCATAAATTCCGAATTCAGTTTGAATATATTTGCTGTTACTAACCCTCGAAATTGTAGAAATATCGTAACCGGTAATATCAGCAATATCCTTTAAAATCATTGGTTTCATGTAGCGATCATCGCCCTCTACAAAAAAATCGTACTGAAACTCCACTATGGCGCTCATAGTGGTGAGCAATGTTTGTTGACGTTGTTTAATGGCATCGATAAACCATCGTGCCGAATCAATTTTTTGCTTAACGAACAGCACCGCATCTTTCATTTCGCGGGTCTGGTTTTTCTTATTCGAAGTGTAATCCTGCAACATTTCGTTGTAAGTCCCGCTCACTTTTAGCTCGGGTATATTACTGTTGTTCAGAAGTACGGTAAGTTCACCATCGTTGTTTTCGAGAATAAAATCAGGAACAATTGTTGCCATAGATTTTTCAAGCACATTGCCTCCCCATGCGTTCCCAGGTTTGGGGTTCAGCTTTACAATTTCGCCAATTACCTTTTTCAGAAAGCTATCTGTTACTCCTGTTGCACGCAGAATTTTATCATAATGCTTTTTTGAAAATTCATCGAAATAATTTTTGATAATTTCAGTGGCAATTTTAATTTCTTCGTTAGGAAATTTTCTGTAAAGTTGTAACAACAGACAATCCTGTAAATTGAACGCACCTACGCCGGGTGGATCAAATTCGCGGATAACGGTAACAATTCTGTTCATTTCTTCATCCGTAGTATTCACACCCGCATGAAAAACAATATCATCCACCATCGCTTCAGGTTCGCGTCGGAGATAACCTTCATCGTCAATATTCCCAATTACATATTCTGCAATCTGTCGCTCATGTTCCGAAAATTGTTGTAAACCAAGTTGATCAATTAAATATTCGTGAAAAGTCATTCCAACTGAAAACGGAATTTCTTCACGTTTGTCATCTTTGGAAGTGTTATTAGCTTTCAGTTTGTAGTCGGGGATATCATCATCAGCCATATATTCATCAAGATCGAAGTCATCGTTTGAGCCATCATCATCGTTTCCAAAATCATCGTCATTTTCAGTCTCGTTATTATCGGAATCAACGCCTTCTTCCAATGCCGGATTCTCTTCAAGCTCTTGTCGGATGCGCTCCTCGAGTTCAAGTGTAGGCACTTCAAGCATTTTTATTACCTGAATTTGCGCCGGTGAGAGTTTTTGCTGAAGTTTTTGCTGAAGTTGCTGTTTTAACATATCAATTTCAAAAATTCTTTTCGATAATTTTAGGATTGCAAAGATACAATTTTTGATTGTTAAATTAAAAAAACCGCGATGGAAGTTTGATGTGAATACGGATTATACATAAACAATCTGAAATAATATTGAAAAACGCAATAGGAATATTCACATTACTAAACTAACAGATAATGAAATAATTTTTAAATTATAAAACCCGACAAGCGCTAATCTGCCGGGTTTTTTAAAGTATTGCATTATGTGATATTTTGTTTATAAACTTTCGCCAAAATCTTTTTTGAACTTGGCTATCAGTTTTTGTGGCCAATCGTTTGTGGGCTCAAGACCACCCATGAAGAAACGCAACACAGGGGGTTCATACACAAATTTCAATCCGCCAATTAATTCGCGATTTTCGTAAAGCCATGTCATACGATCTTCAACATATTTAATTTGTGATAATGTGAAAACCCTGCGTGGAACAGCCAGACGAAGCAATTCCATATCGGCATAAGTTTCGTTGCCATATTCATCGCGTTGATTCGAAATTGAGCCACGTTCCATCCCGCGAATGCCTGAAATAAGGAATAATGCCGCTGCAAGCGCTCCAGCTGGATATTGCGTTTGAGGTATGTGTGAGCAGATTTGCATTGCATCGAGGTGAACGCCCAAAACTCCTGCTGGTTTTATTACAGGTATTCCTTTCTTATCAAGTTCATCAACTAAATATTTTATAAATGAAGGACTTTGACTAATCATGTTTTCATCTAAGGTTTCGTACAATCCTACTGCCATCGATTCAATTTCGCGAATTGAAATACCTCCATAAGTTGTAAAACCTTCGTAAAGCGGAACTAATGCTTCGAGTTCTTTTATAATTTCGGGGTTATCGGTACACATACCTCCACCGCGCGACGAAGTAATTTTACGGGCTGAGAAATAACACAGGTCGGCAAGTGCTGTAAATGTATGTATTACAGTTTTCATATCAGAGTTTTTAAATTCCTCTTCGCGTTGTAATACCAAATAAGCATTTTCGCCCAATAAACTACAATCGAGAATAATACGGATACCATACTTGTCGGCAACGGCACGCACATCACGCATATTTTGCACAGAGAAAGGTTGTCCTCCAATCAGGTTTGTAGATGCTTCCATTCTTATGAATGGAATATTCTTTGGTCCGTGATTTTTTATTACTTCCTCTAATTTTTCGATATTCATGTTACCCTTAAAAGGATGAGCCGAATTTACCACATAAGCTTCATCGTATAGCAATTCAGCTATTTGACCACCTTTATCGGTAATATGTGCCATGGCTGTTGTAAAGTGATAGTTCATAGGAACCATACTTCCTTTGCGCACATACGCCAAAGAAATAATGTTTTCAGCTGCGCGTCCCTGATGTACAGGTAATAGGAATTTTTTTCCTAATACTTCGTTTACTGCTTTTTCAAGTCGGACAAAACTTTGCGATCCTGCATAAGCATCATCAGCCTGCATCATTGCAGCCAATTGATTGTCGCTCATAGCGTTTGTTCCGGAGTCGGTTAACATGTCCAGAAAAACATCTTTAGTGCTTAATCTGAAAGTATTAAAACCACCTTCGTAAAGTGCTTCAAGACGACGTTCGATGGGAACAAGGTTTAATTTTTGTACAATACGTACTTTGTGTAGTTCAAGTGGAATGTTTTCGCCACTGTAAAATTTAATGTTTTGCATAATATATGAAAAAAAGGATTAGATAAATATTGAATTTATAAATTAATTTCTTTGTTGTATTTCTAAAAAAAAGAGCGCCTGTGGAAATCAAGCGCTCTGATAAAATATTATTTTTGATACGAATCTATTCAAAGCATTTATGGAACAAAGGTAATGATTTTTTTATTTTTGCAAACATAAATGTGATAAACTGTAAGAATAAATTGCATTTTTTTGTTGAATAACAATTTAAACTAATTTCCTGAATTAAAACGATTGCATCTCGTATAGTTTTTTGTATAAACCATTCTTTTTAAGCAGATCGGTATGGTTTCCTTGTTCTGCAATTTTACCTTCGTTAAGCACAAAAATTTCATCGGCGTTTACTACCGTCGAAAGTCTGTGTGCAATTACGAGGGTTGTGCGGTTTCGCATCAGGTTTTCGAGCGCTTCCTGCACCAATCTTTCCGACTCTGTGTCGAGGGCGGATGTAGCTTCGTCGAGAATAAGTAATGGAGGATTTTTCAAAATTGCCCGGGCTATGCTAATTCTTTGTCGCTGCCCGCCGGATAGCTTATTCCCCCGGTCGCCTATATTCGTTTCGTATCCTTTTTCAGTAGCGATAATAAAATCGTGAGCATTGGCAATTTTTGCGGCTTCAATTACTTTCTCCAAAGTGGCATTTTCAACACCGAAACTTATATTGTTGAAAAAAGTATCGTTAAATAAAATTGCTTCCTGATTTACATTCCCAAAAAGCGCCCGAATATCGTGGGTAAGAATTTCTTGAATATTTTTTCCATCGATTAAAATTTCGCCTGATTCCACATCGTAAAAGCGCGGAATTAAGTCAACCAAAGTTGATTTTCCTGCGCCGGAAGGTCCCACAAATGCGATAGTTTTACCTTTTGAAATACTCAGGCTGATGTCTTTAAGCACCCAATCGGTCTGGTATTTAAAACTTACGTTGCGGAATTCAATTTTATCTTCAAAACTTTTGAGTTCCAACGGACGGATAGGTTCGTGAATTGAATTTTCACCCTTTAGAATTTTATCAACCCTGTCGAGCGAAGCTAAACCTTTCTGAATGCTGTAGGTAGCTTTCGATAAATCTTTAGCAGGATTAATGATACTGTAAAATATCACCAGATAAAAAATAAATCCCGACGCACTTATGGGAGCATTGCTACTTAAAATAAGCACTCCGCCAAACCAAAGCAGAATGGCAATTACAGCTGTTCCCATAAGTTCACTCACAGGGTGAGCCAGATTGTAACGGTTATGTATGCGACTGAAAGTCTTTCTAATTTTATCGTTCAACAACGAAAAACGCAACTGTAGTTTGTTTTCGGCATTAAAAGCTTTTACAACGCGAAGTCCTCCGAGGGTTTCTTCAATTTGTGATATTAGTTCGCCTGTTTGTTCCTGTACCGTATTCGATTTTTTTTTCAAACTTCTTCCAATTCTACCTATCAACCAACCGCTCACAGGCAAAAGTAAAATCACGAAAAACGTTAATTGCCAGCTCATTGTAAATAGCACAATGAGATAAATAAGTATGATGACCGGATTCTTAATAATCAAATCGAGCGAACTCATAATGGAAGCTTCAATTTCGGTTACATCAACCGAAATGCGCGAAATCAAATCGCCTTTCCGTTCTTCGGTAAAATAACCGAGTGGAAGTTGCAGAATTTTATTGTAAAGTTTATTGCGAAGGTCTTTAACCACGCCTGTTCGTATCGGAACTAAATAATATGATGCCAAAAAAGATGTTCCTACTTTTAAGGCGGTCATAACAATTAAAAATAATCCGAGATATAAGAGCGTTGCACTTTGTCCGGAGGTATTGATAATTGTTTCAATCTGAAACATCAAATTATTTTTTATTGCTGATCCAATTGAAGATATTGAGTCGGAAAAACTCCATGGAATATATTGTGTTGTGCTTTTTGTTATACCAAACAAAATATTCAATACAGGTACGATAGCCAAAAATGAAAATAAACTGAATACTGTTGAAATCATATTCATCAGCAAACTCAGTAAAACATACTTTTTGTACGGAGGTAAAAACCGTTTTAATAACCTGAAAAAATTGAACATTTTTTTGTTACAAGTTACAAGAAAATAAAACTAAAACCAACAAAACACTGAACTTGATACGAGAAATAATTTACACTCCTGTATAATTTCTCGGAGTTATTCTCCGTAATTCATCTTTTACCGTATCATCAACATCAAGAGTTTCGATAAATTCCTGAATTGTTCGTACCGTTATTTGTTCGTTTTTACGGGTTAAGCCTTTTAATGCATTGTATGGATCGGGGTACATTTCGCGACGTAAAATTGTTTGTATTCCTTCTGCCACTACAGCCCAATTGTTGTCCAAATCGCGATAAATAGCAGTTTCATTCAAAAGAAGTTTTCCCAAGCCTTTCAAAATACTTTGTGTGGCAATAAGCGTATGAGCAAAGGGCACGCCGGCATTTCTTATTACTGTACTATCAGTAAGGTCGCGCTGTAAGCGTGAAACAGGTAATTTTGCCGATAAAAATTCGAGCAACGCGTTAGCCATCCCGAGGTTACCTTCAGCATTTTCAAAATCGATAGGATTTACCTTGTGCGGCATTGCCGATGAGCCTACTTCGCCCGCTTTAATTTTTTGCTTGAAATAATCCATCGAAACATAAGTCCAAATATCCCTGCAAAAATCAATTAGTATAGTATTGATACGTTTTAGAGCATCGAAAAGGGCTGCAAGATTATCATAGTTCGATATTTGGGTTGTCCATTGTTCGCGTTCAAGTCCTAACTTTTCAGCAACAAATTTATTGGCAAATATTTTCCAGTCAATTGTAGGATATGCCACAGCATGTGCGTTGAAATTTCCGGTAGCGCCGCCAAATTTCGCTGAAAATGGTATGTTCTTAAGCTGTGCAAATTGAACTTCGAGGCGATTTGCAAACACTTTTATTTCTTTACCCAGCCGCGTAGGCGATGCCGGCTGACCGTGTGTTTTTGCAAGCATCGACACATCGCGCCAGGTATCTGCAAATTGATTTAATTTTTGTATCAGTTCTTCAATTTCCGGATTGTAAACTTTCAAAATAGCTTCCTTTAACGATAAGGGAACTGAAGTGTTATTAATATCCTGCGAAGTTAATCCGAAATGAATGAACTCTTTATATCTTCCAAGATTAAGCTTGTCGAATTTTTCTCTGATAAAATACTCAACTGCTTTTACATCATGGTTAGTTGTATTCTCTAATTCCTTTACCTTTAAAGCATCTTCATCAGTAAAATTCAGGTAAATTTCCCGGAGTTTTGCTACTGATTCGGCAGGAACATTTTCGAGTTGTTTCAGGGGAATTTCGCATAAAGCTATGAAATACTCAATTTCTACAAGTACCCGATAACGGATTAAAGCGTATTCTGAAAAATAGTCCGAATAATTCTCGGTTTTCTGACGGTAACGACCATCGATGGGCGACACTGCTCTCAAATATGAAAACTGCATAAAAATAACCTTATTTTGTTTTTGAAAAGTTGTTTGGTTAAATTCAAAAATAGCATTTTTGGGGAATTGAATTTAAGCTACAAAGTTAATGAAATATACCATAAATGAAAAGTTAATAGTTTTGCTTGTATAAAAAGCAGAAATAATGTACCTTTGTTTTTAATCAAAAAGAATTCTGATAAATAATTTTATTAATAATCAAATAATTTTAATCGATTGAAATACATTAAAATACATAAAGAAGGACGAATAATTCTTGTTTCGTTACTTTTTATTCTTTTTGCTGTAAACCTGTATATTTACCTGAGGTTTCCATATCCGGCTATGGCTGCAACCACTGTGTTGTCGGCGCTTATTATGATTTTCTTCGCGTTTTTTTTTCGCAATCCCACAAGAGTCGTCGAAATTGACGATCCGGGATTGGTTGTAGCCCCTGCCGATGGTACGATTGTAGTAGTAGAACCTGTTGAAGAACATGAATATTTTGAAGATAAACGGATTCAGGTTTCCATTTTTATGTCGGTTTTTAATGTACATGCTAACTGGTATCCTGTAGCCGGAAAAGTTGTAAAGACAGCACATCACAATGGCAGGCACATGGCAGCTTACTTACCAAAATCAAGTCATGAAAATGAACGTTCAACCGTAGTAATTGAAACGCCTGCAAAAACTCAAATTTTAGTGAGACAAATAGCAGGTGCGCTAGCCCGTAGAATTGTTACTTATGCACATGCAGGTAAACAATGCCACTTAAACGAACATCTTGGATTTATTAAATTCGGATCAAGAGTAGATATGTATTTTCCGCTGGATACTGAAATTTTTGTAACCGTAGGCGAAAAAACAACCGGAAACGAAACCATTATTGCCAGACTTAATGAGTAACGAAATTACTATTGATAAGGCTCAGCAAATGGTAGATGAGTGGATATCTACTTATGGCGTACGCTATTTCAGCGAACTTACCAATATGGCAATTCTTACCGAAGAGGTTGGAGAAATGGCTCGTGTTATAGCCCGTACCTATGGCGATCAATCTGCTAAAAAAAGCGATGATAAATACAATCTTGCAGATGAAATGGCAGATGTATTTTGGGTACTTTTGTGTATTGCCAACCAAACAGGTATAGACTTAACTGAGGCATTCCGAAAAAATATACAAAAAAAAACTGAAAGAGACAGCGTACGTCATTTGAACAATAAAAAACTGGAAATCTGAACTAATGCTTTGTTAATTTATGAATTTCAAGATTTGTCCCGAAAATCGGGATTGTCCCTACGCTTCGGAATTGAGAATTTGAAAATAGAAATTCTAATTAACAGGACATTACGATGTATATGATATGCAATATTTTACTTTATAAAACACTAAATAAGAAATAAAAAATATTTTATGGACAAATTTGAAAATTTATTTAAAACATATAAATGCGATATTACAGACGAAGCGGTAAAAAGTGAACTTAACGTTATTTTGGAGAAAAATTTTTCTTCAAATGATAATGTTGAAGTTTACAAGCAATGTCTCAATCTGATTGATCTTACTTCGCTCAATAGTACTGATACTTATTCGGGTATTATTTCGATGGTGGAAAAAGTAAATAACTTCAATGTTCATTACCCGAATTTACAAAACGTTGCGGCTATTTGTGTCTATCCATCGTTGGTGCCGGTTGTAAAAGAAAATCTTTCTCTTGAGAACATTGGAATAGCTTCGGTTGCAGCAGGTTTTCCTGCATCACAAACATTCATTGAGGTGAAAATTGCAGAAACATCAATGGCAGTACTCGAAGGCGCTTCCGAAATTGATGTGGTAATTTCTATCGGAAAATTTCTCGAAGGTAAGTTTAATGAAGTTCACGAAGAAATTTCGGAAATCAAAGCAGCTTGTCGCAATGCGCATCTTAAAGTTATAATTGAAAGTGGAGCACTCGGCTCTGTCGCGAATATTAAGAAAGCATCGGTATTGGCAATGAGTGCAGGAGCCGATTTTATTAAAACTTCTACAGGAAAAATGCCTGTAGCAGCTACGCCCGAGGCTACTTATGTTATGTGTCAGGCTATAAAAGACTGGAATGCAAAAACCGGTGCAAAAGTTGGATACAAACCTGCCGGAGGAATTGTTACTACTGCCGATGCTGTAACACATTACACAATTGTTCAATCAATTTTGGGCAATCAATGGCTTAATAATAAATTATTTAGAATCGGAGCAAGCCGTCTTGCAAATAATTTGCTTACTTCTATCAAAGGCAGCGAAATATCCTATTTCTGAAATAATATTATTTAATATAAAAAAGCCGGAAGCACGATATTTTTCGTATTTCCGGCTTTTCAATATCCAAAACAAAGTCAATTATTTCGTTCAGTAGCAAATTGAATGCACAGTTCTAATGCTTTTTTCACTTCAACGTCGGGGAAAATGCTAAGTTGTTCCATTGCCTTTTCTTTGAGCATATTCATTTTGTTAACTGCATAATCCACTCCACCTTTTTGTTTGGCAAAACGCATGATTTTAGCAATATTCTCGTTGGTGAAATCTTTAGAGTCAAGTATCGTAATAATTTCTTCCTTTTCGGTATCTGTAGAATTTGCAAGCGCATAAATTAGGGGAAGTGTAATTTTTCCATCCTGAAGGTCGTTTCCTGTAGGTTTTCCAATTTCAATATCATCGAAATAATCAAAAATATCGTCCTTAATCTGAAAACAAATACCCGTATATTCGCCAAAAAGTTCGAGGCGTTCAAGTTCATCCTTATTTGCACCGGCTGATAAGCCACCGGTGTAGGCACAGGCTGAGAAAAGTATAGCGGTTTTCTTTTGTACAATAGCAAAATAATCTTCTTCAGTTATTTTTGATTTTTGCGATTTGTTTAATTGCAGTAATTCGCCATCGCTTAAGTCGGCGCCGATTTTTGCAATCGCGTTCATAGTTTCAATATTTCCGGTGCGTGTACCCGAAATCAGCGATTGTGCAAGCAAGTAATCGCCCGAAAGAACAGCAATTTTGTTAGTCCAGCGAGCATTTATTGATGAGCGTCCGCGTCGTTCGCAGGTGTCGTCAACTACATCGTCGTGTATCAAACTAGCGTTGTGAAGAAACTCAATAGCCAAAGCGGTATGATATGCGGCATCGTTTACAATGCCGTTGCAAAGTTTGGCTGCCAGTAACACCATTATTGGTCTGAGTTGCTTTCCGGTTCCTTCAAGTATATAATCGATAATATTTTGCAGTAACGGATTGTCGGTACTTAAAGTTTGGGTAAAATTTCTCCTGAAAATCTGCAGTTCTTCTTTTATTGGTTTCCTTATTTCATCAATTAAACTCATGCAGTAAGTTTTATTAAAAAATTACACTACAAAAGTAGTTAATTTTATGTTTTAACAAAGTATGCTTCATATTTTGTTTGTTACTTTGTTATAACTTCCAACGGAGTTTTTTTGTTCGGTCGTAAGGTCGAAAAAATAGATTATCGATATTTAGTGCCGCCGAAGCCGAAATTAATCCTACACGAAAATTAATATCCGCTTTGTTCAGTTGTTTAGCAAGCGATAGTTGTAGCCTGTATTTCATAAATTCGGTATCGAATCCCCATGTAAAAGCAGGCTCAAAAAAGTAAAAATCGGATTTACCTACATCGCCAAGGAAAAAATATTTCCTGAATAAATTCTCATCATATTCAGAATAATTAAGAAAGTCCGATTTAAGAAAATAATCGACGCGGGACACGCGAAAAGAAAAAGCTATAATAAGCGGATCGACAACTTTTAGGCCAAATGTAGGCTGAATGTATTGACGGTTAAGTTTTAGGTCGTAATAAGGATGTAACATTCCTATTTCGCCAATACCAACACCCACATTAACACCTGCATACAACCGGTTCTTTATCCATTTATAAAACACCAGTTCATTGTCCCAAACAAAATCATTGGGCGAATTATGAGTGTTTTCGAAATTTGAAATGTCGATGTAGTTGAAGCTCGAATAAACACCAATATTATCTGTAATTGCCCAACCTGCATCAGCGCCAAATTCTCCTAAAGTGCCTATAGTTGCCGAAACTGTTACATCTCCCTTACCTTCGAAAGGCATTACATTTTGTTTGGCGGGCACATAATAATGTGGATAACACGATGAAAATAATATCGCGATAAGTATCATTGTAAAAATGAACAACTTTTTCATTTCTTCTAAATATTTCTCTGCTAATTGCTGATGGTTAATGTGTGAGAATTATAGTAAGTAACAGTACCAAACCAATAATCGGAATGAAGATAATGATTCCAATCCGTCATTTTTGAGTATTGGTTTTTGTTTACTGATAAAGTGTCATTCGGCGTAATAAACCACATATTCAACTCCGAGAAATACTTTACAAGCTGTGCCTCAGTCATCCAAAGGTCGTAACTGTCTTTGTCAATTTGCCAGTAAAAATCACCCTCAGGTAAAATTTTTACAGTCGTGTCTATTACAGATAATTGATTGGATGCAATTTCAACCAAAAGCGTATCTACCGATTGGTTTCGTATCATCACCGATTCTATCATTTTTGGATATTCACCGCCTTCGCTGCACGATACGGCAAGTATTATTAATGCAACTGAAACAAAAAATATCAATTTCGTTTTCATAATTTTATTGATTTGCAAAAAGCAAAGGCATGTATAAAACCGCGTAGAGTGTCGAAGTTATCAGACCCGCGTAAATCCAATATCCGTTAGATACAGGAGGAATGCTCACTATATGCGTAAGATTAGAGCCGCTTTTTACCTCAATTTCAAATGTTTCACTAATTTTATCTTTAAAAATCTCACTATTGCTATGAAATTGAACCTTATATTTTCCTTCAGGCAGGTTTTCCAAGGTCAGCGTTTTAATGTTTTTGTTGTTGATAACAAGCGAATCATTAAGCATTACAAACGAGCTTGGAGCTGGTCTAACCGGAATAACTACCAATTTTCCGGTGTTTTCATTTTGGGGTTGATAAGTGTAAGTGTATTGCAGCGCACACGATGACAATAAAAAAACAAGAACTCCAAAGATTATTAACTTTGATTTTTTCATAAAAACAATGGCTTTTTAAAGATTATGGATTCTGATACAAAAGTAAGATTTTTATTTAAAATTAAGATTCCATACTAATATTTGCTGATGATTTTTTGGAAAATTTGCTGCATACGATTGTTGATTTTATGAATTTGTAAGATAGTGTCGTAATAAAAAATTATCTTTGTTAGTCAAAAAAAGAATGCATTGCAAATCCCGAATAAAATGAAAAAACTTTTACTTATAGACGCCTATGCAATTATTTACAGGGCGTATTATGCTTTTATCCGCAATCCGCGCGTAAATTCAAAAGGATTAAACACATCGGCAATTTATGGTTTTATAAACACCCTCGACGATGTGATAAAACGCGAAAATCCAACGCATATTGCCGTAGCATTCGACCCTTCGGGTAAAACTTTCAGGCACGAAGAATATGAACAGTACAAAGCCCAGCGTGAGTCAACGCCCGAAGATATAAAACTGGCTGTGCCATATATAAAGAAAATTATCACGGCATACAACATTCCCATACTCGAAGTGCCGGGTTACGAAGCCGACGATGTTATAGGAACTGTAGCAAAAATAGCCGAAAAAGAAGATTTTCTCATTTATATGCTTACGCCCGATAAGGATTTCGGTCAGCTTGTAAGCGATAATATTAAAATGTACCGTCCGCGGCATAACGGCGGTTACGAAATTATGGGACCGCACGAAGTTTGTGAAAAATTCGATCTGGAGAATCATAAGCAGGTTATAGATTTACTTGGTTTAATGGGCGATGCATCCGATAATATTCCTGGCTGTCCGGGCGTGGGCGAAAAAACTGCCGCGAAACTGCTGAAAGAATTTGGAAGTATCGATAATTTATTGGCAAATACAAATGAGCTTAAAGGTGCGCTAAAAACCAAGGTGGAAGAAAACAGGGAACAGATTCTCTTCTCGCGTTATTTGGCAACCATAAAAATTGATGTACCTTCAGAATTTATTGTCGAAAACTATGCTGCAAAGCCTTTAAACGAGCCTGAACTGAAAGCACTTTTCGATGAACTGGAATTCCGCACCATGTCGCAGAATAAATTCGGAAAAGTATTTTCTTCGCTTCCTCCCGACGAACAGGTTAGTCGAATCGCATTTACCAAACCAAAATCGCACCCAATGCAAACTTCGCTTTTCGATGTGGCAGACGAACCCGAAAAATCTGTAACTAAAAAAACCGAACCTCAACCACAAAAATCTGAAATTCCTTTTGAGGAGAATGTTCAAACCAATGGCTTATTAACGCTGAAAGATATTCCGCACAATTATATTCTTGTTGATACCCGTGTAAAACGCGCCGACCTGATATCGAAACTGTTTATGCAGAAATCCGTTTGTTTCGATACTGAAACTACAGGCATCGATGTATTTAAAGCCGATTTGGTGGGTTTGTCGTTTTGTTTTAAAGAAGGTGAAGCATATTATGTAACCTTGCCTTCGGAACGCACCGAGGCTATGAATATTATGCGCGAATTCAAAGCTTTCTTTCAAATACCTTTGATTGAAAAAATTGGGCAAAATATAAAATTCGACATGCTGATGCTTTTTATGTATGGCATCGAGTTGAAAGGAAAACTGTTCGATACAATGATTGCGCATTACCTTTTACAACCTGAATTAAGGCACGGTATGGATTATCTGGCCGAAATTTATCTGAATTACCGCACCATTCATTTCGAGGAAGTTGTGGGCGAAAAAGGTAAAAATCAGATAGACATCCGCTTTGCCGATCCCGATTTGTTGTGCAATTATGCCGCCGAAGATGCCGATGTTACATTTCGTCTGAAAAAAATTCTTGAAAAAGAACTTGAAGCCGGCGGGCTTTCAAAATTGTTCGAAGAAGTGGAAATGCCACTTGTGAAAGTACTCGCGAAAATGGAGCTCGAAGGTGTTCGCATCGATACTGAAGCGCTGAAATTAAGTTCGGAAATTCTAACGGCTGATGCATTGGCGCTCGAAGCTGAAATTCAGGAAATGGCAGGCGTAAATTTCAATGTATCATCGCCTGCTCAAGTTGGCGAAGTACTTTTCGAAAGGCTTAAATTAGATGATAAAGCAAAAAAAACCAAAACCGGTCAATATTCCACTACCGAAGATATTATCGAAAAATTACGTACGAAACATCCTATTGTCGGAAAAATTCTCGATTATCGCGGACTTAAAAAATTATTAAGCACTTACATTGATGCACTTCCGCAGTTGGTAAATCCAAAAACCGGAAAAGTTCACACTTCATTCAATCAAACGGTAACTTCTACCGGACGATTGAGTTCCACGAGTCCGAATTTACAAAACATTCCTATTCGCGATGCGCAAGGCAAGGAAATTCGTAAAGCATTTATACCTGATGAAAATTGTGTTTTTCTTAGCGCCGACTATTCTCAAATTGAACTGCGTATAATGGCACACCTTAGTGGCGATAAAAACATGCTTGAAGCATTCCACGAAGGACATGACATTCACACTGCCACAGCCGCTAAAATTTACAATATTCCACTCACTGAAGTAAACTCAGATTTGAGACGAAAAGCAAAAACAGCTAACTTCGGCATTATTTACGGAATTTCAGCTTTCGGACTTGCCGAACGACTTCTAATACCTCGCAGCGAAGCAAAAACGCTTATAGATGATTATTTTGCAACTTATCCGGGAGTGAAAAAATATATGGACGATGCTATTGCTTCAGCGCGTGAAAAAGGTTATGTGGAAACCATACTGGGGCGCAAAAGATTTTTGTCCGATATTAATTCGCAAAATAGCGTGGTGCGTGGTTATGCTGAGCGAAATGCCATTAACGCGCCAATTCAGGGTTCGGCTGCCGATATTATAAAAATAGCCATGGTAAAAATTCAGCGCAGCCTCGAAGAGCAACAACTAAATGCAAAAATGACAATGCAGGTACACGATGAGTTGAATTTTATTGTTCCCCTTCACGAAGTAGAAATTACAAAAAAATTAGTGGTTCACGAAATGGAGAATGCGATGAAACTAACCGTACCTCTGATTGCGGAATGCGGTTTTGGCGCTAATTGGCTCGAAGCGCATTAAATTTTCAATTATTCCGATGACAAAAAAGCCCTTCACCATTCGGTAAAGGGCTTTTGTATGTTTTTACAAAAGCTATTAAGCTAATTTGCTTACGTAATGCGCCAGTTTTGATTTCAGATTGGCAGCTTTATTTTTATGAATAACATTTCTTTTTGCCAACTTGTCAAGTGTTGAACTGATTTTTGGAAGCATTTCTGTTGCAACTGTTTTATCAGTGGTAGCTCTCAGTTTACGAACTGCATTACGTGCAGTTTTTGCAAAATAACGATTGTGAAGCTTGCGTTTCTGAGTTTGACGGATTCTTTTGATTGATGATTTGTGATTTGCCATCTCAAATATAATGTTTTAATCTTTTTATTAACTTATGTAGCCCATAGGGGAATCGAACCCCTCTTTCCAGAATGAAAATCTGGCGTCCTAACCGATAGACGAATGGGCCTCATTGCTTTGTGCAATTGCGGGTGCAAATATACGGCAATATTTTGAATTGACAAATAGTTTCTCTAAAATATTTTAAGATTTACCAAAACGCTGTTATTCAGCCATTCAGTAGTTTTAAAAAGATTTATATACTGTGTTATGGGTTATGCTTGCTAAAAAATTTATCTTTGTATTATAAATAATGCGATAAAAATGCTGATAAAAACGGAGGCGATCATATTAAATTCGCTCAAACATTCCGATAAAACAACCATTGTCAATTGCTATACCAAACATTTTGGACGAATTTCGTTTGCAGTTTTTGGTACTCATGGCAAAAAATCGGCTGTACGGACTGCACATTTACAACCATTATCGGTTGTAGAAATTGATGTTATGCACGTTCCGGGTAGGGATATGCAAAGAATTAAAGATTTAAAAATGGATTTTACTTTTTCATCTATTCCTTTCGATCCGGTGAAAAGTGCTCTTGCCTTGTTTCTTGCCGAAATGCTTTCGAAAGTTCTACGTCAACCTGATGAGGATGATATATTATTCAATTTTTTATTGGATTCGGTAAAATATCTTGATAAAGAAAATCAGAATTTAGCAGATTTTCATTTGATTTTTCTACTTAAACTCACCCAATATCTTGGTTTTTATCCTAACTACGATAGCAATGAAATAAAATATTTCGATTTAATGAACGGCGTTTTTGAGCTGCATAAACCTTCGCATACACATTTCCTGTCCGATGATTATGCGCTACTTTTTTTTAGCCTGCTTAATTCTGATTACAATGAAACAGGACATTTGAATATCGGAAGAAATACCCGAAAAATTCTTTTGAAAGCCATTTTAGATTATTACAGATTGCATGTATCAGATTTTCACGGATTAAAATCGCTGGCGGTTTTTCAGAGTTTGTTCGATTGAGTATAATCATAAATAGATTGTAAAAACTATAAATAGAGGATTTTTGCAGTATAATAATTATTTCATTTGCATCCAGTTCAATCATCTACTTTTTAAATACTCTTGCAGGAGAACCTAAGGTCTGAAACTGATGGGAGTTAATTCGGAGCTTTCCACTCAAAGCCGTCTTTTGTATCTTTTATCTCAAAACCCATAGCTGTAAGCTCGTTGCGTATTTTATCGCTTGTTGCCCAGTCTTTGTTGCGTTTGGCTTCGAGGCGCATTTCCAAAAGCATTTCGATGGCTTTTTTGTAAGCTTCGTTGGCGCCTGTGGCAGCAGTTTCAACTTTTAAGCCGAGCAAATCTTCTACCATAAGTTTGAAAACTGATTGCAATTCGTTCAAATCGTCGGCTGAAATTGTAGCTTTTCCATCGTGCACCGAATTGATGGCTTTAAGCGCTTCGAACAAATACGAAATAGCAATTGGCGTATTCAAATCGTCGTTGAGTGCTTCCTCGCATTTGGAACGTAGACCAGCAGTTTCGACACTGCTTGTAGCCGAAGGCGATAGTTTTTGCAAGCGTGCATAACCGTCCATCAAGCGTTCGAGCCCTTTTTCGGAGGCTTCGAGGGCTTCGCTGCTAAAATCGACAGTGCTGCGATAATGTGCCTGCAAAATGAAGAAACGAATAGTCATCGGGCTAAATGCTTTTGAAAGTAATTTGTGACTTCCGGTAAAAAACTCATCCAAAGTAATAAAATTACCCAACGATTTTCCCATTTTTTGTCCGCCAATGGTTATCATATTGTTGTGCATCCAGAATTTTACGCTGTCCTTACCTAAGCCAGCTTTGTTTTGTGCTATTTCGCATTCGTGGTGCGGAAACATAAGGTCCATACCACCGCCATGTATGTCAAACTCTTCGCCTAAGTATTTGGTTCCCATTGCTGAGCATTCCATGTGCCAACCCGGAAAACCGACACTCCAGGGAGCATTCCAGCGCATAATATGTTCGGGTGAGGCTTTTTTCCAAAGTGCAAAATCCACACTGCGGCGCTTTTCGCTTTGCCCATCGAGTTCGCGCGTGGTTTCGAGCATTTCGTCGATATTGCGTCCCGAGAGAATGCCGTAATTGTTTGATTTGTTGTATTTTTCCACATCAAAATATACCGAGCCCTCGCTCACGTAGGCAAATCCTGCGTCGAGAATTTTTTGTGTAAATTCAATTTGCTCCATAATATGACCCGAAGCATGCGGTTCGATGCTTGGCGGCAATACATTGAGCGCTTCCATGGCTTTGTGATAGCGGTTTACGTAATACTGTACCACTTCCATAGGCTCCAATTGGTCGAGACGGGCTTTTTTTGCAATTTTATCTTCGCCACTATCAGCGTCGTTCTCCAAATGACCCACATCGGTGATATTGCGCACATAACGCACTTTGTAGCCCAAGTGCTGCAAATAGCGAAATAAAATATCGAAAGTAATGGCAGGACGTGCATGTCCTAGGTGCCCGTCGCCATAAACTGTTGGGCCGCAAACATACATTCCCACTTTGTTTTCATGTATCGGAATGAATTGCTCTTTTTTGCGACTTAGCGTGTTGTAAATGTATAATTTATGTTCCATAAACCTTTAACCCAAATATGGGAGATTATAGTTAGTTATTAAATTCATTATTTTTTTGAAGAATTTCAGCCAACTTATCTTCAAGCAATTGATTTTTCTGACGTTTTAATTCAGGAATCGACCAGCGCTCATGAATTGCTTGTTGCAAATAAAAGTTACGTTCTAATTTATCTGAGATTTTCAATAATTCTACATAATGCGACCAGCTTAATAAGTGAGAAGGCTTCTCACTTATTGAAAACTCAATATAAAACAGGCGCATATAGATTAAATTACTTCGACTAAATCCCTTCCCCAATTTAATCGAAAAATCTTTTGATAGATTATCTATAAGCGATTTCCTATATTCAGCTCTAAATTTACCTTCCTGCTCAAATTCAACTATATACTGACCAATATTCCAATAAGTGTCAACCAAATACTGATTTACAGCAATAGCAACATTGTTCCGACCTCGTGTATAAGCTTCGGAAATGCGATCAAGTAAAACTTCGTAATTCTTTTTATCTGTTTGCGGCATAATCAAATCATTTAAGCAGTTGATTTATTGTACGTTGTTTAAATGTGCTCAAAAAAGCGTTCCCTGCTCGCCCAATTTAACTTTACCTAGATGTTTGTAAGCAAGTTCCGTTACTTCTCGTCCGCGGGGTGTGCGCTTCATAAAACCTTCTTTGATCAGGAAAGGCTCGTAAACTTCCTCCAGCGTGCCAGCATCTTCGCCAAGAGCCGTAGCAATGGTTGTTAAACCTACCGGACCGCCCTTAAATTTATCAATAATCGTGTTCAAAATTTTATTATCAATTTCGTCCAAACCATATTTATCGATATTCAATGCTTCGAGTGCATAAAGCGCAATAGCTTTATCGATAGTGCCATTGCCTTTAACTTGTGCAAAATCGCGCACTCGACGCAACAATGCATTGGCAATACGCGGTGTCCCTCGGCTGCGACCTCCAATTTCTACAGCAGCTTTTTGCTCGATAGGCACATTCAATAAATTGGCTGATCGCTTGATAATTCCTGTAATCACCTCAATGTCATAATACTCGAAATGGCTATTGATGCCAAAGCGGGCACGGAGCGGAGCTGTAAGCAATCCACTGCGGGTGGTGGCTCCAATAAGTGTAAACGGATTCAGTTCAAGTTGAATAGATCGCGCACTCGGGCCTTTATCTATCATTATATCAATGCGATAATCCTCCATGGCGGAATACAAATATTCTTCCACAATGGGACTTAGCCGATGAATTTCGTCGATAAAAAGCACATCGTTCGGTTCAAGGCTGGTCAGCAGCCCGGCCAGGTCGCCCGGCTTGTCGAGCACAGGTCCCGAGGTTACTTTAAAGCCTACATTCAACTCGTTGGCAATTATGTTCGAAAGTGTTGTTTTGCCAAGCCCCGGAGGCCCATGCAGCAACACATGGTCGAGCGATTCGGTACGCATACGGGCAGCCTGCACGAAAATTTTCAGGTTCTCCACAATTTTGTTTTGTCCCTTAAAATCATCGAAAGTCAGCGGTCGCAAAGCGTTCTCGAAATCTTTCTCGCCATTTTTATTGTTTCGTATGTCGAAGTTTTCTTCCATAAGTTTGCCCTCTAACCCCCTAAAGGGGGGAATTTTGTCAGAGCTATTTAGTTGTAATTAATAGTAAAAACATATAAGCAAAATCCCCCTTTAGGGGTTAGGGGCAGTAAGACTCCTGAACACTTCCTCCATGCTTCGTTCCACGGCCTTCATTGTCAGAATTTTATTTCCGGATTTTACTGCAAAATCGAATATCTCTGCACGAATATCTCTCGAAGCTAAAATAGTATATGTGTTTCTGATTTTTACAGAAATAGCATTAATTCCTTCAATATCTGAAATTTCGGTTTCGTGTAAAAACTCCACTTCGAATTGCAGATTGTTTTCGCCAAACTGACTGATTTTCGAAATGTCGGGATAATCGGCCACAATTTCGCCCTTGTTGATAATAATCACACGGTTGCAAATGGCTTTTATTTCCTGCATAATGTGTGTGCTGAGTATTACTGTACGGTCTTTTCCCAACTCACGAATAAGATTGCGGATTTCTTCCAACTGATTAGGGTCGAGGCCGGTAGTGGGCTCGTCGAGTATCAATACTTTCGGGTTTGGTACCAATGCCTGAGCCAGCCCAACGCGTTGACGGTAACCTTTGGATAGTTGTCCGATTTTTTTGTGGAACTCTGGCGTTAGACCTACTTTCTCAATCAGTTCGTTTACAAGCGTTTCGCTATCCTTTTTTATGCCATGCGTTTCGGCTACAAAAAGCAGATATTCCTTTACATACATTTCGGTGTAAAGCGGATTCTGCTCAGGCAAATAGCCAATCAATGCATTTGTTTGCAGCGTATTGTCCTTCACTTCGAGCCCGCAAACCTTTACCGATCCTATGTTGTACGACAAAGCACCGGCAATGATTTTCATGGTTGTGGTTTTTCCGGCTCCATTTGGACCCAGAAAACCAACCACTTCACCTTCGCCGATTTCGAACCCGATATTGTTCAACACCGTTTGTTCGCCGTAGTTTTTCGAAAGATTAAAAATGGATATGGACACTTAAAAATAATTTACAATTTATTTATCCCGACACTTCGGGAACAAATTACCATTTGGAGAATGCAAAAGTACAAATTTCGGACGGTAATGGAAAGCAATAAATGGGTTTAAAGTAAAGGGAAGAAAATAACATGAAAATCTGAGGCAAGTAACAGCTAAGATTCGAGTATCTGGATACGCTGAGTTGATTTTACTTCCTTTATTTTATTAATATTGTTGCAGATATTATTGATGTCTTCGGTATCGTGTACCAGAATATGAAACCGGCCGATAAAAATTCCATCAATGGTTTCAATATTTATTTTTTTGATGTTCACCCCGTAATTATCTGAAATAACCTTTAAAATTTCAATCATAACTCCTTTTTTATCGATACCCTTAATTTCGATTATTTCTTCAAAAATCATCATTTTATGGGTAGCCCATTGAGCGGAAACAAGCCTTTCGCCATGATTTGATTTCAATTTTGCTGCAATTTTACATGCACGCTTGTGAATTATGAGCATTTCAGATTGATCTACAAACCCTAAAACATCATCGCCGGGAATGGGTTTACAGCAGGCCGCAAGTTGAAATGATTTATCAATATTTTCTTCGGAGAGTATTATGGTTTGTTTTCGGTCAATTTTTTCGGGATTTCCATCGATTGGAACAGTTGGACCTTTTTTGCTGTCGGATCCTCCAACAAAAGGTATTTTCAGAAACCGACCGAACATATTTGTTGATTTAGGTTTAAAAAGAGTTCTAAGTTCTTCAATATTAACCGATTTTTTTGCAGTCTGAAGAAAAAGCGTATTTCGTTGTGCAAAATTAAAGTGATTAAGAATTTTTACATATACATCGTTATTAGTTTCAATATTCAAGGACTGTAAAATTTCTTCAATAATTTTTTGCCCATCAATAATCAGATTTTTTTCTTCCCGTTTAAAATAAATTTTCAGCTTTGCTTTTGCCCGGGCAGTAGTTACATAATTTTCCCACTCAGGTTGCGGTGTTTGCTTTTTTGATGTAAGAATTTCAATTTGGTCGCCACTATTAAGTTTATAGCTAAGCGGAACGAGTTTATGGTTTACCTTTGCACCAATACAATGCATACCAAGTTCTGAGTGAACTGCAAAAGCGAAATCAAGCGCTGTAGAACCTTGTGCAATGGTTTTAATTTCGCCTTTGGGCGTAAATACAAATATTTCGGATGCAAAAAGATTCAGTTTAAAAGTGTCGATAAAGTCGATGGCATTTGGTTCAGGATTTTCGAGGATTTCTTTGATGGTTTTCATCCATTTATCCAGTTCCGAAGGTTCTGAGTCGCCGGTTTTATATTTCCAGTGTGCAGCCAATCCTTTTTCGGCTATTTCATTCATTCGGGCACTCCTTATTTGCACCTCCACCCATTTTCCACCCGGACCCATTACAGTAACGTGCAACGATTCGTAACCGTTAGCTTTTGGAGTGCTCACCCAGTCCCTTATTCGTTCCGGATGTGGGCGGTAAATATTTGTTATGGCTGAATAAAGCATCCAGCATTGGTCTTTTTCGCTAATCCCCTCTTTTGGAGTAAAAATGATACGCAGTGCAAGTAAATCATATACTTCCTCGAAAGGTATATTTCTGGTGGACATTTTATTCCAAATAGAATAAACCGATTTTACCCTTTCTTTTAGAAAAAAATCGTAATTCATATCTCCGAGTTTCATTTTTATGGGAGCTGTGAATTCTACAAAAAAAGCATCGCGGGCTTCTTTTTCTACTGAAAGTCGGTTTTCAATTTGAGCAAATGTATCGGGATGTTCATATCGGAAACTTAAATTTTCAAGTTCGGTTTTTATGCGGAATAAACCAAGGCGGTGAGCAAGAGGAGCATAAATATACTGAGTTTCGCCGGTAATTTTTAGTTGTTTTGCTTCTGGCATCGATCCTAAAGTACGCATATTGTGCAAACGGTCGGCAATTTTAATAATAATTACCCTGATATCTTCGGACATAGTAAGCAATAATTTCCGAAAGTTCTCAGCCTGCTTCGATGCTTCCTCGGCAAAAACTCCACCTGATATTTTTGTTAGTCCATCAACAATATCTGCAATTTTTTTTCCGAACAGATTCTGAATGTCTTCAACAGTATAATCGGTATCTTCAACAACATCATGAAGCAGTGCAGCGCTGATTGATGTGGAGCCCATCCCAATTTCGGCACAAACAATGCGAGCCACTGCAAGCGGATGTAAAATATATGGCTCACCGGAACGACGCTTAATACCTTTATGCGCATTGTTGGCAAACTGAAACGCCCGTGTAATCAACTCTGTTTTTTTGCGGTGATTTGAGTTGAGATAATCATTAAGTAGTCCATCAAATTCACGTTGAATGATGTCTTCTTCGCTAAGCTTTATGTCAGTTGCACTTTGATTCATTTGAATTTTGAAATCTGAACACAAAAGTAATTAATTTCTTCGCTGTTTTTTATGAGTATAAAAATTTTAGAGGATTTTATTTGATAGAAAATCCTGACACATAATTTTTTCCATGAATTATATTTGAAATCAATATCCGGCTAAAAGTAAACCGATATCATTTGCCTGAATGTCGTAATACGTGCCGATAAGTCTGTTAACAAGCACACCACTATAAATATAAGCTCCATTTCGGAAACCTGTGCTTTCGGTTATGGCTTGTTTTACACTTCCTGAATTGCCAGTTTTGAGTAGCATTGGTGCAAAAATATTGCTCAAAGCCATTGAAGTAGTTCTTCCTACACGTGCAGATAAGTTAGGCACACAGTAATGAATTATTCCAAACTTCTCGAACATTGGATTCTGAAGTGTACGACATTCAGAAGTTTCGAAGCAACCACCCTGATCCACACTTAAATCGATGATAATAGCGCCCTGCTTCATTGTTTTTATAAGTTCTTCAGACACCATAAATCTTTCGGAACCGTTGATATATCTTAAATTCCCAATTACGGCATCGGCCGAAGCAAGCGCTTTAATCAATACATTTGGGTGAATAACTGATGTAAAAACTTGTTGTCCGAGATAATGTTGAATTTTGCGCAATTTATTTATGTCGTGGTCGAATATTTTCACCTGAGCTCCTAATGCTAATGCTGAACGAGCAGCAACTGTTCCGGTAATTCCGGCTCCAAGAATTAAAACTTCGGTAGGTGAAACACCTGCAATACCTCCCAACAACAAGCCTTTTCCGCCCCTTTCGTTGCTCATAAGTTCGGCAGCAAGACTTATGGCTGTAGAGCCTTCAATTTCGGAAACTGAGCTGACAACCGGAAATGCTTTTTGTTCATCCTTTATAAGCTCATAAGCAAAAGCATTAATTTTTTTTCTCATCATAAACCTTATGCATTCAGCAGTAAGATTACTCAATTGTAACATAGAGAAAATTGTGGCTCTTGGGTGCATTAAATGCAATTCTTCGATGGTAGGTGGTGCAATTTTCAGTACAATATCTGCGTTGAAAACATCAGCAGCTGCATCAACTATTACAGCTCCCGCCTCGCTGTATTGGAGGTCGGTGTACGACATGGGTAATCCTGCACCGCGCTGAACATAAACCCGATGCCCTTCTTCAACTACAATAGCAACTCCTTCAGGTGTGAGTGCAAGACGAGTTTCTGTGTCAGGATTTTCCCGGGGCAATCCAATTGTAAGCCTATGCTGGTGCGAAACTTCCCTAAGCAAACTTTCTTCGGGAAATAGTGAATGTTGTGATTTTGGATTAGTTTTTATCATGGTCGGGATATTACTCTATAAGATTTAGCAATTAAATACATTTTGTAAATTGTTGAGTTCATTTTCTAATTTAATATGATAACGAACTGTTTTTTTACAAAACTAAAAACTATTCATCAAATGAACAAATTAAATCAGTTTTAAGTTTTAGTTTAAAATAAAAAAAAACTACATTCCCTTTTTTTTCTGCAATCCGCCTCAATAGAAAATCAGTTATCTTTGCAAAAAATTATGATAAACAACAAACACATTGGGCATCTGTCCATATTTGCAGCAAATATTTTTTTCGGACTCAATAACCCTGTATCACGTTCGTTGGTACCTGAAACTGTTGACCCTATTGTAATGACTTCATTTCGTATTGGTGGAGGGATGTTGCTTTTTTGGGTTGCATCATTCTTTTTAAAAAACGAAAAAGTGCCATTTCGTGATATTTTAAAATATTTTGGCGCAGCATTTTTTGCGCTTACCATTAATCAGTATCCGTTTATTATCGGATTGTCGAAAACCGGCGCTATTGAAGCATCAATAATTGTAACCATGTTACCACTTATCAGTATGTTGCTGGCAGCGCTTATTCTGAAAGAACCTATAACATTAATGAAGGCTATTGGGGTGTTGGTTGGCGCATCGGGCGCTTTGCTTTTGGTTTTGAACAGCCATTCAAACTCAAATGGAGCTTCCAGTATCGAAGGTAATTTGCTGGTTTTAGCGGCTGTGGTTTCTTTCGCGCTTTATCTGACTTTATTTAAAAATCTTATTACGAGATATTCAGTAATTACATCAATGAAATGGATATTTCTTTTTGGTGCGATACAGGCAGTTCCGTTTGTTTTTAAACCTATGGAGAGCGCAGACTATAGCATATTTAGTAGTGAAACCTGGCTAAAAATCGCTTATGTAGTGGTAATTGCTACTTTTTTATCGTATATTTTGGTTGCAGTGGCTCAAAAAGCGCTACGTCCTACTACACTGAGCATGTATAATTACTTGCAACCGATTGTAGCTTCTATCGCCGCCGTAATTATCGGAATTGATGTGCTTGGTATAGATAAAATTTTATCAGCAATACTTGTGTTTTCAGGAGTGTATATTGTTACGCAGAGTAAATCGAGAGCACAACTTGAGGCTGAAAAGAAGGGAATACCCGTTGATAAAGATGCAGTTGGTAATTGATTTTAAATCTGCAAGAAAAAAAAATTTTTGATACTTCAAGACTAAAACATTTTTTCTTTCCTTGCAAAACTGTACTGTAGAATTCATTTAACTTTGATACATTTGAGGTGAAACTATGGTATTAAGCTATTAAACGCAGATTATTATGATGCTGTGAGATTAGGAATATGAAAGCAAATTAAGCTGTTTACAAAATCGATATTTTTGGATTGCTATTGCCTGAAGTATTCGGGTTCGAAAAAGTACTTTAGAAACACCCACGAAATATTTTTAATTCGAGAAAACCAATTATTAGCCGATAACAACAATTTTGAATGAAAAAATTAATAATATCGTTATGCTTAATGCACTGTATAATTACTTTTGCACAGGAAACTAAAATCAATACAGTAAACAAAGGATATTTTACAGAGCATTATACAATAGACAAAAAGACATCGCTAAAACACGGTCTGTATTTTCGTATGAACAACCTTAAACCTGATACGCTCATAACCGGTGCGTACGAAAAAGGTGAGCAGGTTGGCGAATGGAGTTTTTACGACAACAATGGAAAACTTTACCTGCAATACGACTACGCCGAAAAAGCGGTGAAGTACCTTTCGGATACAATAAAAGCGGTAGATAAATTTTTTATCAAAACAGATACAGTATCTGAGTATGTAAGTGTTGATCGTGCTCCAATATATTTGAGTGATGCTGATGCTGTTTATCGTACACTTGCTACAGGAATAGCATTACCCGATGTTATTGCCAAGAAAAAAATCAAAGGTAAAAGTATTGCAGGTTTCGAAATTGATACGAAAGGAAATTTGGTTAATATTCAGATAAAGCAGTCGCTTCATCCTGATTTGGACAAAAAAATAGTGGGAGCCATAGGAAAACTCAACGAGGCATGGTTACCTGCCATTAAAGATGGCGAACCTGTAGTGGCAGGCTATATATTTGTGTTAAATGTATTATCATCGGACGAAAGACCTCCAAAAGTAAGGGAACTGCCTTTTATGTTTACAGTTACTTTGGTTTACTATGGAAGAACTGAAATAAGGGTTTGAGGTGTTTAATAGATGGGTTAATAATAGCTAAATCTTCTTTCTATCCCGCCATACCTGATAGGAATTGAAAATATTTTGCCAAAGAACGTAAGCTCCGGGACCGATAGATGAAACCGGATTAAGATACATTTGAGCAAGCCAAATTGCCAAAACGGTATTTTTCTGTCCGAGTCCCTGACCTCCGGCTACGGTATCGTTATAAATTCTGCCTATACGCCTTCCTGTAAAATACTGAATTAAACAAACTACCAGTGCACCTATTGCAATCATCAAATTAATCATATTATTTTTCTCAGGTTGCTGCAAAATGTAAAAAACAGTTTTTCCCGAAACAATTACCAAGGCCATACTCCAAAGATAAAACGAAACACCTGAATATTTTTTAAGTTCGTTTGTTATGCGTGGAAGGTATTTATTCAGAAAAAATGCAATTATCAGGGGCATTACCAAAAGGAAAAACACCCGCTTGCCAATTTCGAAAAATGACGTAAAAAAAGGTAATTCCTGATTTGTACCGATAAAAGAAAAAAACACAGGAGCAACAACAGCTACCAATAAATTGCTTGCCAGACTGTAAGCGGTAAGACTTGCTACATTTCCGCGTAACATGCCAGTAATAACTACGGCGGCTGTACCTGTAGGAGCTAAAACACAAATCATTACTCCCTGAGCCAGGGTAACGTTAAATGGTTTCAGGATAAGAAAGATTAGGACACTTCCGGCTGATTGAATTAATAACAGCCAAAGATGAAGTTTCCTGAAATGAATATCGCCAATAGAAATTTTAACAAAGGTAAGCAGCAGCATTATAAAGATTAGGTATGGTATGACGAATGAAAGCTTGCTTACATGATTGTAAAGTAGCGCTCCTGTAATCATTGCCACAGGCATCATATAACCTTTTAATTTTTTAAGCATACTAATTTTTTTCAGTATTAATTCGGGAATAATGTCACACAGATATTATTCCCGAATTA
The DNA here is from genome assembly GCA_964405245.1 of uncultured Paludibacter sp. Taxonomy (GTDB): domain Bacteria; phylum Bacteroidota; class Bacteroidia; order Bacteroidales; family Paludibacteraceae; genus Paludibacter. The sequence goes on along the minus strand of CAYONE010000011.1, from coordinate 3,554 downwards.
TCTGAAACTCTTATCAAGTAAATTTATTCTGTAACAATTTTTTTACTGTCGATTTTTCGGGTAAAATATCCGTAAAGTAAAAGTGCGATTGCCGAAACTAAACCAATGGCTACAAAAACAAACCAAATATAATGAGCGTTTTGAGTAGCAACTGCATAAGCTTCCGGAGAATCGAATCCCCGAGGATCAGGACAGTATTTATCAAGCAGAAAACCTGATAGCCCAAACGCGAACAAATATGAGAAGAAAGAATGCAAATGGCTGAAACCTAAATATAAACCCTCCTCACCTTTTGGAGATTGTAACGAAAAATATTCAAGGAAACGGGGTGAAATAAAACATTCGGCAATAGCCTGCATGGCAATACCTATTATCATCATAAACGCAACAGGATGAAGTCCAAGAATCTCTTCATTTCCCACAAGCGAACCGCCTGCCATTACCAATGCCGAAAGTGGAATTATCAGCATACCGATAGTCATTGATGTTAGCGCGGTTCTTTTTTTCATAAACGAAGTTATGAAATTTACCAACAGAAAAACCACTAAAGGATTAACATTGGCATACCAACCCGGTGAAGCGCCCTCGCCAATCATTCGGATTACATATTTCGGCATTGTAGCATACATTTGGCTTTGTATCATCCAAAATCCGCTGATAATTAAAATCAGAACAATTAAACGAACATTGCTGAGAACTTTTATCAAACCTCGTCCTATTTCGGCAAAGCTTTTTCCTTTTCCTTCGGTTTTTACTGATTTATAGAAAAAGAAAACTGCAATGAGCGCCAAAAGTGTCATGGATGCCGAAAAATAATTTAAATAAACCAAACCTTGGTCGCCCATGCTTTTACGTAATGGGTCAACAACAGTTTTTCCTATGAATGCACCAATATTTACCATCATGTAAAAAATTGCAAAACCTTTTGCACGTGTTTCCGATGTGGTTTCGCGGGCTACTGTGCCCGATATAACAGCCTTGATAAACGACCCTCCAATAACTATCAACACTAAAACCGGCACAATAGACCAACGTAAATAGCTATTTTCCAGTCCAGTGAAAGTTGTTGTCATTTCATAATTTACAAGTCCGGCGCTTTCGAGCAGGGTTGGAAGTAACCCAAGCCCGCCATAACCAAGAGTTAGCAACAAGAATGCAAGTAATATTGCTGAGCGAAAACCAATTTTGTCGGATAATGCGCCCATGAATGTAGGCAAAAGATAAAGAAAGGCCGAAAAAGTACCGGAAATTACACCGGCTTCAATATCGGAAAAACCCCAAACATTGGATAAATAAAGAGTGATTACAATAAAAACCGCATAATAGGCAAGCCTTTCAAGTAATTCTACTGAGTTTGCAACCCAGAAAGGTTTTGAAAATTTTGTCATAAATATAACTTTTAATTTTTTTTGGAACGACAAAAATAGCAAAAAAAGCACACCTCACTTATTTGGTGTAACTTAATAATAATTAAATAATTGTATTCAACCTTTAGATTTGTATTGCATTTTTATACTTCTAAACCATGAACTTTTAATGTTAGCTTGGGTTTTGTGAATTAAAGTTTTATAGTTGTGTTTGTGTATATTTGCATTCCTTGAAAAAATATTTTTACATTTTATGAAAATTAAAAAAGTTGCTTTTTGGTTGATTTTGTTCTGTACTTCGCCAATTTTTGTTTTTTCGAAAGAAAAAGTTCACGACAGCATTCCGCTTTCAGAAGTAGTTGTAACTGGCAGTAAAACTGAAATTTCGCGAAAGTTAGTTCCATTATCAGTTTCGCAGATAAATTCCTCCGACATTGAAAATAGCGGACAAATTAATGTACTTCCCGTGATAGGAAACTTTGTACCGGGTTTTTTTGTAACCGAACGTAGTTTACTTGGTTTTGGGGTTGCAACGGGCGGTTCGGGTGGAATAACAATGCGTGGAATAAGTTCAGCGCCAAACTCAAGTGTGCTGGTTCTTATCGATGGACATCCGCAGTATCAGGGCATTTTCGGACATCCATTACCCGATGCTTATGTTGCTTCCGATATCGAAAAAGTAGAAGTTATTCGCGGTCCGGCTTCAATACTTTACGGGTCGAATGCCATGAGTGGAGTAATTAACCTGATTACAAAAAAGCAAAAGGAAGAAGGCGTAAAAATGAACCTTTCCGCTTCCTACGGCTCGTACAATACTCAGAAATATCATGGTACAATTGGTTTCCGAAAAGGAAAATGGAGCGCTTTTGCTTCGGCAAATCATGACCGCACCGATGGCATTCGTGAAAATACCGACTTCAAAATTTCTAATGGCTATCTAAAAACAGGTGTTGAAATTAACCCGAATTTCAGTGCGGTAGCCGATGTAAGTATTGCCCATATCAATGCCAATGATAATGGTACGATATATAATCCTTCACCGTTTAATATCGACATTTTGCGTGGTAAAGCTGCAATTTCAATTGATAACAAGTTTGAGAACGCAGATGGTTCTGTGAAAATTTATCATAATTTCGGAGAACATATTTTATCCGATGGCTTTGAAAGCACCGACAGAAACAGTGGAATTATGCTTTATGAAACACTGAAACTTTGGAATGGTAACAGCATTACCGTTGGTTCGGATATAAAACAATTTGGTGGTATTGCTAATAGGGGTGTAGCTGCTAATCAGTTTAAAACTGTAAACGAACTTGCATTATATGCCTACACACTTCAAAAATTTGGCGGAAAATTTGCATTAAATGCCGGCTTACGCTACGAAAATAATTCGGTTTATGGCGATGAGTTTATCCCAATGTTCGGAGTTTCATATTTACAAAGCGAAAATACATCATTCAAGGCATCCGCTTCGAAGGGATTCCGAAGCCCGACTATCATGGAAATGTATTTGTACGCACCAAACCCTGATCTGAAGCCAGAGCGAATGATGAATTATGAAGTGAGTTGGCTACAAGCTTTGATGGCAAACAAACTTCAGTTTGAGCTTACGGCATATTTGGTTAAAGGCGAAAATTTAATTCAGGTTGTTCCTCCGGTAGTAACAATTCGTCAAAATGCAGGAACTTTTAATAACAAAGGAATTGAACTTTTGGTTAAATATCAGATATTAAAGCAATTAATTGTACAGGGAAATTATAGTTTTATTGATACAGAAAAACCTGTTTTGGCAGCTCCAAGGCATCAGGCAAATTTAAGTTTGAATTATTCGCATAAAATATGGAATTTTAATATCGCATCGCAGTTTGTTGAAAAACTTTATACGCGTATTGCTCCTACTTCCGTAACTCAAACTTATACATTAATCAATGCGCGTGTTTCGGCACAGGTACTTCCGTGGGCAAATATCTTTGTTATGAGTAATAATTTGCTGAATCAGAAATATGAAATAAATTATGGTTATCCAATGCCCGGATTTTATTTCAATACGGGAGTAAACCTGAAAATATAAGAGTAAATCTTACAAAATATTACATTCAGTCAGAAAAATATTTATTTCTATAATGAAAAAAACCTAACCGGATTGAATCCGGTTAGGTTTTTTTGGACATAGATTATGTTGAGAGT